>NZ_BDJK01000096.1 GCF_001950255.1 Carboxydothermus pertinax | reverse complement strand
TTTAACCGCACCGTTGAGTCTTTTATAGCCGAAATAGAACTGCAACAACCTAAGACCCTGGCAGAACTTAACCAGGCTTTTGCTGTTTGGGTTGAAGAAGGTTATAACCACCACCCGCACAGCTCTTTAGAAAACGAAACTCCGGCTAACCGTTTCCAGAAGGATACCCGGCGTTTACGGTTTGTAAGCCTCTTGAAGAATGCAGGGACGCTTT
>NZ_BDJK01000095.1:3046-24069 GCF_001950255.1 Carboxydothermus pertinax | reverse complement strand
CCGCTCGACTTGCATGTGTTAGGCACGCCGCCAGCGTTCGTCCTGAGCCAGGATCAAACCCTCCATTTATATCCCCCCAAAAAATCTTACGACTTTTTGGGGACCCCGTTATCTAAACCCACTTCCGTAGGCTCGGGCCTATGAAAGGTTAATCCAAGCTTCTCCTTATTTTTTGCTTCCGTACCCCTTCTCGAGTACGGTCCGCTTGCCGTTATTTCTTTGCCAAGGTACCACTACTTTCGACTTCCTTCGCCGTCAGCGACGATTCTTAATTTACCACATCTCTTGCTCCCTTGTCAAGCGGTTTTTTCTCCCCTTTTTTCCTTCCAGTTCTTACCGCCGCCTGCAGGACACTTTTTTAATATACCAAATCCTTTTCCCTTTCTTCAAGGGCTATTTTCTGGTAAGAAAATAAATTTCTTGTCCAACCCCAAATTCCTGACTAATCATTTGAACAAACTTCTGCCTTTTTTACAATAAAATAAGATATGGAAAGCACTAAGATAATCAAGGTATTTACTCCTATCTCATAAAGCGGTTCCCAACTGTGACTTTTATTTAATGATATTTGCGCTTCTACAAAAAGGCTTTGTCTAATAGCAGAAATAATACCTATCAAAATAAAAGAAGCTACACTAAATCGCTCTTTTTTAAAAAATTTAATAACAGTCCATATAACCTCTTTAATAATCATAATTAATAAAGCATTGCTAATAAGTAGTAATACATTTTTAGTTATTGAAAATCCAGTAAATGTATTTAAAATAATTCCTCCAACCGCTACAACAAGCATAAATACAACCACTAAGTGAATTAAATACTCTATCCAGAGCAAGTATTTTACTACGTTAAACATTTTGGTGTAATCCTCCTCATTTATTTGCTTCTACTTGTTAATGGTAATTATATTTTTAAAGGCCGGCGGTGCCGGCCTTTACTTTACGGTTCAATAAATTTCTTATAAGTTTGTTTACCATCAACAAACTCTAAAATCACTAAACCTTTTTTAGCATTGTGCTGCTCATCAATCGATATTTTACCCGTTACCCCTTCTACATCTTTGACATTTTTGAGAGCATCTTTAATAGCTTCCGGGGTAATTTCTTTCGCATTCTTTAAAGCCGCAGCTAAAACATAGCCTGTATCGTAACCAAGAGCCGCTAAGGCATCAGGTACGTTGCCGTATTTTTCTTTATATTTTTTGACAAACTCTTTTACCTTGGGATTGTCCCGATCCGGGGAGTAGTGGTTTGTAATGTAGCAATTTTTCAATGCATCTTTCCCGGCAATTTCAATCAGCTTGGGCGAATCCCAGCCGTCACTACCACCAAAGGCTACATTAATGCCCATTTCCCGGGCTTGCTTCACGATTTGACCAACTTGCTCGTAATATGCTGGAACATAGATAAAATCCGGATTTAAGCTTTTAATCTTTGTTAAAACCGAACGGAAATCCTGGTCGTTAACGGTAAAGTTTTCATCAGCTACAACTTCACCACCGCCAGCTTTAAAGCCTTCAGTGAAAAATTTAGCTAAGCCTACCGAATAAGGAGAGGTATTATCCTTTAAAATAGCAGCTCTTTTTACTTTTAATTCTTCTGTAGCAAATTTAGCCATAGCAGTCCCCTGGAAGGGGTCGATAAAGCAGGTCCTAAAAACATACTCCCGTACTTTCCCGGTTTTCGGATCAACGGTAACATCGGGGTTGGTAGCTGTCGCGGTTAACACCGGCACTTTATTAGTTTCCGCAATGTTGATAAAGGCCATCGTGTTACCGGAAGTAACCGCTCCAAAAATAATTGGTACTTTATCCTGGGTAATTAACCGGGTGGCCACCGATGCCGCTTCGGTGTTATCCGACTTGTTATCATACTTAATAATTTCCAGCTTTTTGCCATTTATGCCCCCGGCAGCATTAATTTCATCTAGGGCAAGGGTAAATCCGTTTAAGGCAGATTGACCAAAGGAAGCCACATTACCCGAAAGCTCTAAGTTTACACCAATCTTGATTACATCCCCACTTTTCTTTTCCTCGGTAGATTTAGTCCCACATGCCGACGTAAAAACTAACAAAAACGCCAGCAAGGAAACCAACAATAAAGTTGTAAATCCTTTTCTCTTCATCTTCCATCCTCCCGTAGTGTTTTTAATCTTTATCTTTTAAGCAAGCAACCCAACTTACCCCTTTACTACCATCCCTCCATTCTACCGCAATTTTAAGAAAATTTTATCTTAAAACCTCTTTTTCTGTCCAGCCTTTACAAAAAGTATACAAAATACCATAAATAGTTTTGCTTTCTATTCATACCTTAACGCTTCAATAGGGTCAAGTTTGGCCGCCTTGTTGGCTGGATAAATACCAAACACCACTCCCACCAAAGTCGAAAATAATACAGCTAAAACCATACTCCACCAGGTAACGATAAAAGGCCAGCCGGCAATCTTAGCCACGACAAAGGCTATTATCACCCCTAAAAGTAGCCCAATTAACCCCCCCGCTAAACACAAAAGGAGCGCTTCAATTAAAAACTGAATTAATATATCCCGTCTTTTGGCTCCAATGGCTTTGCGTATCCCAATTTCTTTGGTTCGCTCCGTTACCGATACTAACATGATATTCATAACCCCAATGCCGCCAACAAATAAGGAAATCCCGGCAATAGAGCTAATAATCAGGGTAACTAAACCCAGCACTTTATTGGCCACCTGTAGCTGCTCTTCCATATTAAAACCTTCGTACAAATCCTCCGCCCGGTGGCGCTTATTAAGGATTCTTTTAGTTTGCTCGATTGCTTCTTTAACCTTATCCGCCGCAACCGCCTCCCCCTCCAACTGGTCGACCCTGGTAGTGTTAAAGAGCCGCTGCCAGGAGGTTATGGGCAGATATACTCGATAGTTCGGCATTCCAGTGGTAAAGCTTAAAGTTTCGGTTTTGGAGATCCCTACTACCAAAAAAGGTAAACCTTTTATCTTTATGGTTTTACCAACCGCATTTATAGTTCCAAAAAGTTCTTTTGCTCCTTTCTCATCAATAATAACCACCTTGCGGAAAAAGTTTACGTCTTCCCCGATAATAAAACGACCATTAACTAGCTGAATATTCCGTACCTCTTTATACTCGGGAATCGTACCCACCACAATTAAGTCAATTTTTTTGCTGCCAGAAGCTCCTTTGGCCATATCATAGCCGGAAGGAACTATTCTTTTTACTGCCGGGGCCCCCGCTTCTACCGCGCGGACGTCATCTAACGACAAACGCTGATCCGGACGGATTGTTTCCTGGCCAATGGTTTTGGCGTACATAATAAACAGGTTGGAACCAATACTTTTCATCTGCCCGAGAGTTGCTTCTTTTCCACCCTGGCCGATGGACAGCACCGCCACCACCGCCATCACACCAATAATTACCCCAAGGGCAGTTAAAAAAGAGCGCATTTTGTTGGCCCATAGGGAAGAAAGCGCAACCCTTAAACTCTCTTTAAGCTCCAACGCCTTGCCCCCTCTCTATTGCCCGGTCTTCGACAATTTCGCCATCACGAATTCTAATTAACCTTTTAGCAAAGGAAGCCACATCCGGTTCGTGGGTGACCAAAATAATTGTTACCCCTTCCTGGTTTAAACCGGTTAAAATATTCATAATTTCCGTACTGGACTTGGTATCTAAGTTTCCAGTTGGTTCATCGGCTAAAATTAATAAAGGATTGGTAACTAACGCCCGGGCAATGGCCACCCTTTGACGCTCACCGCCGGAGATTTCATTGGGCTTATGCTCTAAACGATGGGAAAGTCCAACCTTTCTTAGAGCTTCAATAGCTTTTTCTTTCCTTATTCCAGGTTTTACTCCTTGATAGAGAAGAGGTAGTTCGACATTTTTTAAGACGTTTTCCCGCGGCAGAAGATAAAAGTTTTGAAACACAAAGCCAATTTTTCGGTTCCGGATTTCCGCCAGCTCATTATCGGATAGACTTCCTACATCTACCCCGTCTAAATAGTATTTTCCGCTATCCGGACGGTCCAAGCACCCCAGAATATTCATTAAGGTAGATTTACCCGAACCCGACGGTCCCATGATGGCCACAAACTCGCCGGCGCTTACGGTAAAGTTAATGTTTTTTAAAACTTCTACCCGACTTTTGCCGAGAAGATAGCCTTTAGTTAAGTTTTCGACCCGAATCATTTAACTTTCACCTTATCCCCATCTTTTAGCTCAGCCGGCGGGTTTACCACTACAAGGTCACCTTTTTTGACTCCGGATAAAACTTGGGCTTTTAAATCATCGCTAAGCCCCAGCTTTACTTCTTGAAGTTTTACCTTATCTCCCACCACTATAAACACATATTTTTTCGTATCCCGCTCCACAATGGCTTCAAAGGGAAGGGTTAAAACTCCGTTTTTCCGCCCCGCTTCGATTTTTAAGTCTACCTTATAGCCTGGCTTTAGCCCTGTAATATCCCCGGTGATTTTACCGCTAAACCCTACTTTAATCTCTTCCCCCTGAGCCGATACCGTTTTTACCGCCTGCGGTTCTACCGTTTCAATTATCCCGGTATACTCCCGCTCCAAACCTTCCGCTTGGGCAGTAAATTTTTGCCCCGGGAAAATTAAGGCAGCATCAAATTGGTTTACCATTCCTTTTACCTTAAAACCTGATAAATCCCCCACCACAATAACCGGAACACCAGGATTGGCGGTTTGTCCTGCTTCCACATTTACCGCTAAAACTACTCCCGAAAGCTTAGTTTTAAGCTGGGTCTGGGCAATTTTCTCCTTTAACATCTCTACCCGATCGCGGGCCGACTTTAGCTGGACTTCCAAGCTTTTGGTAGAGGTTTGGTTCATCCCCGGAAGTTTTTCGGCCTTTTTGGCGTCACTTAGCTGGACTTCAAGTAATTCTACCTGGTTTTCGGCTTCTTTTAACTGATTTTTAAGTTCAGTTTCGTCAAGTCTTAAAACCACCTGCCCCGCCTTTACCTTTTGCCCCGGTTTTACCGGTACCTCTTTTACCGTGCCCGGTGTATAAACATAGATGTTTTCCGTTATTTTAGGTTCAATGGTACCTTCGGCAAAAGCATATTTGACAATATCCCCTTCGGCTACTTTGGTAGTCTTAACGGCTATTCCCGGATTTTTTTTAATTTCAACAACATTTAAGCCTGCAACCCCGCCAATAAACAAGACAATTACAACTATAGCTAATATTTTTTTCTTCATAACGCCCTCCTAAGCCATTTTCTGTAAACTTTGTCCGCCAAAAAACGCGCTTATAATTGAAATTAAAATAAAAATTATTAACCAAAAAGCGATGCTTTTTTTAGTATCGGTATTAAAAGCTTTCCCGTAACCATAGCCTAACAATACTATGCCCCAAAGGGTAAAAAAGTCCAGTTTAGACATAAATATGTGGATAAAATCCATCTTTACTTCTCCCGGCAAAAGTAATAAAAGCGAAGTTTTTACATCAAGATAATTTTCAGGCTTCAGATAGTAAATAAGTCCGGACCGGATAATATTCCCCAATAAAATCGGTACCCAGCTTAAAATCGTAATTTTTAAATAAAGCCCCATTTTCCCTTCTACTCCCGCAAACTGGGAATATAAAGACAGGACCAGCCCAATTAAAAGCCAGATAAGAAACGGTGTTATTAAAGCTCCAATTAACCCGCTAATCTTTGCCCCTTGAAGGGCGACAGTAAGTTGTTCCGGCGGTATTTTATCTACTAACATTTTTTTCGTGGTTTCAAGCATGACTGGCATGCTAAGCCATACCGCAAACCCATTTAACACTGCAATGATAATTCCGCTTAACCAAAAATTTGTTTTCTGCCACTCTTCCTGAAAAACTTCCCCGGGAGCATAAATGACTTTAATTAAATTAGTTAAGCCCATATTCCTCCACTCCTTTGCTTTTAACTTTTCCTTTTTTCCTTAAAGGTCTTTTACCATACCTTGGGGTTTTCTAAAGGCCAAAAACCACCTCCTATCCTGTCATAATCTATAAGCTATATCTTCGTTTTAAGAAAAGCCCAGTCATAGCTACCCCCAAAATTCCCGCAACAACTGCTCCTAAAACGGCCTCCGGCCAAGGAGTTAAACTAACAATAAAATAAAAAGTAACTAAAATCCCTCCCATCATCACTGCTGAAAGTAAACTATAAAACGTTAACGGAACCTGCTCCATCGCCATATCGGTTAGCGAACTTCCGGCATAATCAACTTTGTTCATGGTCAGGCCCGCAGGAACCAGGGACAGGGCGAGACCCACGGTAGTTCCGATGATGGAGAAAACTATGCTTAATAACGCCGCAGGGCCTTTTAAACCAATTACGCCGTTCATAAGACCCGCAGTCACTCCGGCAAAAAAGGTCAAAGGAAGATAGGCCAAAAACTTTCCGGTAGCTAATTGTCCGGGAGCAATAGCCGCAAGCCATAATAGCCCTACCCGCCGGCCCTCGGCCTGGTAGGCAGTCGCAATTAACTCCCCAAAGCAAAAATACCATATGGCAAAAGTTGGTATCAAGGGAGATAAACTATTTACCATGGCCCCAAGCCAGGAATTTATAAGAGGCAGCAGGGATAAAATCAGCCAGGCCAGAATTCGAATCGTGGTTAAAGGATTTCGCCAGAGAAAAAGCCATTCTTTTAAAATTACCGCCTGGACAGGAGCGGGTAAGCGAAAGACCGAAAGCAACTTCAGGATGAACTCCGTTTGCTTTTTCCCAAGCCTCCCGGTTCCCCGCTCTTCTTGTTCTAAAAAAGCTTTTTCCCATAAAGCTGCCGACTTTAACCCCATATACAGAATAACTCCCCCGGCCACCAGAAGAATTGGTATCCACCATATTAGTTCCGGCCAATTTAAAGACGCCCATACTTTCACCCTTTTCCCTTTTACCAGGGTTGTGCCAAGCCACAGGGCCACCGCCAGCCCGGCAATTTGCAGAAAAGGAGTAACTATTAACAAAAGCCCGCTAAGCCTCAAAAAAAACCGTTTAACCACCAGTAAAACCAAAAGGGCTAAGCCGGTACCAATAAGGGTAATAAGAAAGTACAAAACCCAAAGCTCCAATTGCCAATGGGGAAACCAGATCCGGGCCAGTGCCAGGGCCATTAAGGTGGGAGTTTGTAAAGTAGGACGTAGATTAGCCAGGTAAGCAGTAACGACCGTTGCTTTAATAATCTCCTGCGGGTGTCTAACTATCAAACGGTCCACCCGGGCTTTAAAGCCAAACAACATCCGCTCCGCCAAAAGATAACCATTTCCAAAGGTTATGGGCAAAGTCAAGGCTGCAAGAGCCACTAAATCCCCTTCCGACTTTAAACCATGCCCCACATCATTAAGAAAAACTCTCATGCCAACGAATATTGAAATCAGGGTTACTAATTCCAACAATATTATTAAAAGACCCGAGCGATTAAACCGAATCCGGTCATTCCAGGTTTCCCTTAGTTTTATTTCGACTAAAGTCCGCCAAAGCACCATTAATCCTCTACTCCTTTAACCAGTGGTCTCTTCACCAATTAGCTTTAAAAATAAAGGCTCCAGGCCGCCGGAAACTGCCAACGACTCACACAGCTCCTCCACCGTGCCCAGGGCTCTAAGCTGACCCCGGTGGATTATTCCCACCCGGTCGCAAAGTTTTTCCGCCACATCCATCACATGGGTTGAAAGAAATACGGTTTTTCCCCGGCTTTTTAGATTTAAAAGAATATCCTTAATTTTCGCTAAAGTTGGGGCATCAAAAGCATTGGTAAGCTCATCCACTATAATAATTTCCGGATCGGAAAGAAGGGCAAGAGCTACCGATACCTTTCGCTGCATTCCCAGGGAATAAGTGTTAACCATATAGTCACTTTTAGCTTTCAGGTCTAAAATCGCTAAAAGCTCCTCCATTCTCTTTTTGGTCCATTCCTCGGGCAGGTTGTAAAGTCGCCCCGCCATAATAAGAAGCTCCCTTGCCGTTAACCGCTCGTAAACCAAAGGGGTGTCGGGTATATAGCCAATTTGGCGCCGCACTAAAGCTCCTGGTTGCCACAAATCTTCCCCCCGCACTAGAATCGTGCCTTTCGAAGGGCGTAAAAGGCCCGTCATCATTTTGGTGGTAGTTGACTTCCCCGCCCCATTAGCTCCAAGAAAGCCAAAAATCTCCCCTGGATACACCTCCAAGTTTAAATCCAAAACCGCCGGGTAATCACCGTAATATTTGGTTAAATGTTTAATTTCCAGAATTGGGGTTTTATTTGATTTAAGATTTGCAGGTGAAGTAGATATTATTTGCCGGGTTTTATCCTGGACGGATTTAAGAGTATTATGGCTGGACTTAATTTGGTCTAATTCTTTCTCCGGGCGGACAATCTTTGTAATGGTTTCTAAAAACCGTTCCGGTTCATCGGCGTTAATTAAAATTTCTCGGACAAACCCCCGCCGGCTTTTATCAGGACCAGAAGATGGGGCTTTAACCATAATTGGCTCCGAAAGGTTTAATTGGATGACATCACTATTGCGTGAAAGACAATACAGCCGCTCATCTTCCCGGAAAACACTTACATTTAATAAATCTCCCTGAGGAGCTGAAGCCAAAGATACCGCCTTAGCCTCCATCACCAAAGAAAGCGGCAAACGACATTTAAACCTCGGACCCAGACAAATAATAAGTTCATCAGGAGTTAAAACATGCGCCGACCCAAGCATTAGACGGTTTAAGTTTGAGACATAAAGATATAACGCCAGCATTAGGGCAAGTACCAGGTAAAATAGCCAATTTTTAGTCATCATCATATAAATAGCAATTCCCACTATTAAAATTTCCACAGTCACTATCACCTGTAAGGCCCATACGAACTGTCTTAATTGGTGACTCTTTTTGGTATTAGTAAAGACTTTTTTATTTTCGATATCTGCCATCGTCCTACCCCCAATAACTACGAAAGTCTTAAATAGCAGTCCAGCCTCCATCAATTATCAGGTTATGTCCTGTAATCATACTTGCTTCATCACTTGAAAGATAAACAATAGCACTAATTACATCATTGTATTGCCCATAACGACCCATCGGAATCTTTGATAGAAATTCTTTTTTGAATTCCTCGCTTTCCAACAACCAATTATTGATTTCACTTTGTAATATGGTCGGACTAATCGAATTTACACGTATATTAAATGGTGCCCACTCGACTGCCAAGCAACGTGTTAAGCCAATTATACCAGCTTTACTGGCAGAATAAGCTGCACGATATCTATAGCCAACAGTTGGTCTTTCGTACATTCATCTCACCTCCTTTCTTTACAAAAAAGTCTTTATTATATAAAGCCCCTCCCCAAGATTTATTACAAAAAGAGATAATATTCAGTCAAAAAAATTGAATAAACAAAACTAAGCTATAAACTTTTAAGCACAAAGTGTTTCTACCCACATAAAATAACCGTCCAATTCTCAGATTTCGTGGCCAAATAACAAGGATTTTGGATCAAGTCCAAACTTTCGTGTAAAATCCTTTTTGGTTAGAACCCAGTGATTAATTGCCACCACTTACCCATGCCTCCCGCCCTTATATTAGTATTTTTTATTAAGAAAAAACCCTCCATGCTAACTCAGTAAGTAAGAAAATTAAGTTTTTTCGGTAAAGAAGTTTACAATTGGGTCAATTAAATTGCTTATTAGAAATGGTGTCCCTCTTGGTTTTTTCTGGTTAATCCAATTTTAAACAAATCCTCCATCTAATTTCAATAGGTATTGTCTATAAATGTAAAATCCTTGTCTGAAAAGTCGTTTTCGTTGTCTGAAAATTCCCTTTCATTGATTTAAACTTCCGTGAATTCTCCTTTGAAGGTACAAAAAAAATTGCCCTTGCAAAACCAAGAGCAATTTTTTCACAGACAATATTTTTCCTGAAACTCTTTTAATTTTTCCTGGGTAATTATGGCCGTTTCTTTTACGTTTGCTAATTTGATCAAGTAAGACCTATTTCCCCAAGGTACTATTTCCGTAATCATGTCCACGTTGATCATATAACTTTTATGGCAGCGAAATAATTTTTCGCTTTTAATCCGTTCTTCCAGTTGTTTAAGGGTTTCATTAGTTGTAAAATTTCCCCGGGCGGTATGTATGACTGTCTTGCGGTCAAAACGGGTAATCAGGATTATTTCGTGAACATTTATCACCGTGCATTTATCATTGGAGTAAACGAGCAGTTTTAAATTTTTATTTTCCCGGTTTTCTCCCACCGGTGGCGTCATGAGTCGTTCTACAATCCCGGATTTATCCCTTTCCCCTTTTAATTCGCTAATTCGTTTCATTGTTTGCTTAATACGTTCAAGTTTAAAGGGTTTTATCAGGTAATCAAAAGCATAAACTTCAAAAGCTTCGTGAGTATAGCTATCATAAGCCGTGGCAAAAATGATAAAGATTTTAGGATCAATGTCAAAAATTTCTCTCGCCGCCTCTACTCCGTTCATTTCCGGCAGGTCAACGTCCACAAAAACCACATCCGGCTTAAATTCCTCCACCAGCGAAACCAGCTGCCGGCCGTTTCCCGCCTCCCCTATTACTTCTATTCCGAAAATCCCCTCCAACACTCGTCTCAAAACTAGCCTCATGGCAGGATCATCTTCACCAATTATGACCTTAAGCATTTAGCTGCACCTTCCCCAGCAAATAAATTTTTAAGGGGTGTTTTCAATTTTATCCGGTAGTTGAACCGTAAAAATAGTCCAGTTTGCGTCGCTTTTTACCTGAATATTGCCGTTATACTTCTGCACAAGTTTTTTCACGCTGTAAAGTCCCATACCTCTGCCTTCGCCTTTGGTGGAAAACCCCGGTTCGAAAATTTTTTCGATTAATTCCGGCTTTATCGGCAAGCCGTAGTTTTTAACTATAAAAACATAACCCATTAAGTCTTTTGTAAGTTCCACCTCTACCTTTCTTTGCTCCAAAGGCATCCCTTCGACCGCTTCAAAAGCATTGTCTATCAAATTTCCCAAAATAACATTGAGATCTCTTACTTTAAGCGGTAATTCCCGCAGGCTCGTTTTTACCTCCACTTTAAAATTTATTTTCCTGCTTTCCGCTAAAGATGCCTTGGTCTGCAATAACGCCGTAATTTCCAGTTTATCCGTCTTTATTAATACCGAAGTAACCGCAATCTCTTCCAGGTACTTTTTAATATATTCTTTTGCCTCCCGGAAAGCCTCTACTTCAAGCAAGCCGTAAATCACCTGCAGTTCATGGTTAAAATTATGGCGTTGCAGGCGAAGGGTTCGCAGTAACTCCTCTATCTGGTTAAGATAGTCCAGTTGGGTTTTAAGCTTGATTTCTTCGTGCAAGAGATTTAGAATCCGTTTCATACTAAAAATAAAAAGAATCGAGATTAATGCATCCATTAAAATTAACATAAAAGGATCAGAAATAAAAGTTTTAATCTTTGATAGCGAATTATTTTCAAGATAAATTGCCAGATAAATTAACATTATCAGAATAAATTGAAGTAAAAATAAGCTTATAAGTGGAACAGATTTAAGCATGTATGATTTATTTGCCCCCAATAAATCCAACCAGCGTTCGGGGAACCTTAGATTTAAACGTTGGATTAACAAAATTAGCATAACCAAAATAAGAGCTTCTGGCAGAAAAAATACCAGGCGCTCCCAGAAATTATTTAATACTGAGGACAGAGAAAGCCCAGTTAGGTTAAAGATAAGCGGGGCGGATACCGTCTCCACCACCAGATAAATACTTAAACCCAGTAATGCCGCCAAAAAGCTTAATTTGTAAGGAATTAAGTATATAAAAGATATGATTAGAGAAAAGGTAATAAGTTGGAGTATTGAATGAATACCAAAAGCTATTGGTAACGAACGAATAAAATAACTGCATATTGCCTGAAAAATGCCGATTAATGTTATTTCCTTTAGAGTTGATTTAAAACCCAAAAGGGATAAACCAATCACACTGACCAGCATTGCTTCCGGCAAAGATATAAACAATAAAACCGGAAGAGACATCCTGTCCAATTTTACTTTCCTCCACTTGAATGTTAGAAATAAAGACACTTTTTAGGAGAAATTTATCTTAAAACACAAATTTTTTAATTTTGGAAATTAATTCTCCATATACTTTATAAATCCTTTTTCATACCCCAGGGAAATTTTAAATTTACTTTTCCTTAACTTTTATTCTTTTTTTCCTGCTCGTAAAGCCGATAGGAATAAACCATTACCGCTGCAACAATAAAAAGGGGCAGTAAAATAAGAAGTATAAGTTCCACCACCGGCGGTAAAAAGGCGGCCAAAGCCATGATAATGCCAGAAGCCACAAAAAATTTCCCGGAAGCTTTGTGGGTTTTTTCCCAGACCACCGGACTTTCCAAAGTCCAGGGGGTACGGATGCCGAAAAAATAGTTTGACTTTATTTTCCCGATGGTAAGACCGATTAGGGCAAAGATAAAACCTATACCAACAGGTACGAGTTCACCCATCGGTACTTTGTAGCCAAGGCCTACCAAAAGCGTCGCCACATGCATAGCCCCCATAAATATTAGAAAACCGTTAATAAACAAAACATAAACCCCAAAAAACTTTTCATAATTTTCCCGCCGGGGGTCAATAAAGGGAATGACTATAAATAAGAGAAATAACCCCAGGGTAAAAAAGGGTAAAAACCAAACCCCAAAACCTTTAGAACTCCAGCCGTCAACCTCCCCGTATAAATTCCAGTGGGTCGGAATTTTAGCCGGAAGCATTGGATATAAGTAAAAACTTACGCCAAAAATAGCGATGAGGATTAGCAAAGAAAACCAGTAATAACGGAGAAAATTTTTCAAAGTGAATTTCATTATTAAAGCCTCCTAAATGATTTACTTAAGTTTCGGCGATAAATAATCTTGGGTAAATTTATGCTTAATTGCTGGATAAGTTTTCAACTCCAACAATACTACGTGATATTATCTTTTGAAATCAAATACTGGTATCCCGACGGTGTATAATTGCCCCAGAGGCAACGAAAAGGAAATGACCAAACCCTGGCGAAATATCCCTCTGATACTACAGCTGAAAACAAAAAGCCCATATGTAACCCTACCTTTGAAGACCTTGCGGCAACCCTTGGATTTAATCCTAAAGTATGCAGGGCACGGCGCCCTCAAACAATAGGCAAGATAGAAAGCGGCATAGATTACAATTTGAAAAACAGGTGCCGGATTAATTTGCAAGTTCACAATGTACTTTAGAAAGCGTTTATCTTCTCTTTTGGCTTTTTTTGTTTCTTATTCGGCATATTTCTAAAAATTCCTCTAAAAGAAAAAATCCTGCTTGTAAAAGCAGGAGGGTTTGAAATAATTTATATCCCTATTTTATAAATTACTTTCAAGTTTTTATCAAGCGCTTCTATTCGTTTAAACCCGGTAATAAAATTTTCCCTGTAAACAAGATAGCCACCATAATCACTTTGCCAATCTACATCGGTAACTACTTCCTTATCATCGCTAAACACAACTCTAACTTTTGCTATCTTTGGATCAAACACCGTTCCATAAACAAACATCCACTTCGTCGCGGGTGAGCTTGATTCATAAGAAGTGCTGGCTACTGCTATCTTATCATCAGGACTTGTTTTACACATTCCACCACTAATAGTATTTATTTCAACATCATTGTTTTTAACTTTAAATGCTACTAAAGTTTCAAAATTTAAGTTTACTTCATCATAATTGAAGATTGCATAATACTGGTTGTCAATTTTTTTGATAAGTACAACCTTTACATTGTCCGCAACAAGATTTTTTTCTTGAAATTTTTTTATCAATTTCTCCTTTATTTCTTCATTGGTAAGTTCTTTATCCTGGATTAATCCACATGAATTTAAAATTAATGCAATAAACAATAAAATCATTATAAAAAATGTGAATCTTTTACTATTTGTTAATATAAACATTGTTCATTTACTCCCTATTAATAATATGGCCATGAAGGATCAAGTCCAAACTTTTGTGTAAAATTCCTTTTTGTTAGAACCCAGTGATTAATTGCCACCATTTACCCGGTATACTGTCTCCCGCCCTTATAGTAGTATTTATGCGGCACTGGAACTTCTTATCAAAATGAAAACTATTCAAATCACCCCCTTCCCAATTAATTCACCTTTTCCATTAAAGATTTTTCTTTTTCCCCGAACTATGCCACCTCATTAATCGTTAAAATGATTTTTATTAGAAAAAAACCTTCCATGCTAACGCAAAAAGTTAGAAAGTTAAGTTTTTTCTGTAAAGACTTTTATAATCTGGTCAATTCAATTTCTTTATTACAAAATCTTCTGCATTTTTTTGTTCTCTTTAATAATTTTTTACGACTTTCTTTTGCTTTTAAAATAGCTTACTCACTTCGACTTATTTGAATTTGTTAAAAGAGCAAATATTAAAAATCCAAAAATAATGCCACTTAAATTAGTTATTTGATAATACTGTGTTAAAAACAACCCAAATGGCAAATATTTACTAATACTCGTATAATATAAAAGTGGAACGATTGTTAAATAAAACAGTAGTATTAACAAAGCTATTATTTTTTTATCATACCTGACATTAAATTTTAAAAAATTCATTTCTCTGATTGTTAAATAAAGAAAGATACCTATTAAAATTGGATATAAACTTAAAAACCCTGTAAAATAAAATATACTCAACTTTCCATAAGCTAATAGATTTTTCAAAATAGTTATTAATTCTCCCTGAATTATCAATGAAAGTAAAAATAAAGAGGTAAAAATTAATTTCTTAAACAAATTTATTGTTATCATTTAAGTTTACTCCCCTTAATATTAATCAAGCATATTGAGAAAAGTAAAATTCCAAGTAGAACCTCCTTTAGTTATATCAACTTTCATCCTTGCTAAATTTTGATCACCTAAAGCATCATTAGAAAAATAATATCCGTTAGTATTTGGATAAATACTATAGGTAGTACCGCTAGTCGGGTATCCATTTGCTACAGTATAGGTCCTATCAATGCTTAATCCACCATAAATAGTTCCATCTGATTTAGCTGCAGTACCTTGATGTCGAAAACCAATCTGAGAATTTTTTAATGAAAGTGTACTATCGTATTTAATCCATTTACCATCAATTTTAACATATCTATAATATGTTCTGTAATTAATTATATTTCCAAATAAATCTTTTACTGGAAGCGTAATAGTTTCATACCATGCAGTACAAGTTGCTTTTACTCCATAGGTGGAATCCCAACCCTCATTTAGGTCCTGCAAGGCTGTTGAAGATAATAAACTTATTGATACTTGTTTATATAAACTTCTTGTAGCACCACTTTTAAGATTTTTTGTAGTTTTTATTTTTTGTACAGTTACATATTGTTTAACATTTTTCGTATCAACTTCACTTCCATCTTTTTGTAAAAAGACCTTTACTTTTGGAACAACATCCCCTTCGATAACACCATTAATGGCTCTTTCAAATAAAACTTTTTCATCAGTTATTTCTTTTGCTTCATAAATTACCAATTCATCACTATTTTGCTCGGAAAGATCAAAGGCAAAAATAGGCATCGAATTTATAGTTAAAAATATTAGACCAATTAAAATAATATAATATTTTTTTAGCATCAAATAAATCACCCTCCTTAACAATTTGTTGTGATTAACTTTTAACAAAAATTTCAGATTAGCAACAAGTAGGAATTCAAACAAAAAAGCAAAAATTATTGTATTATTTTTATTAATAAGATTGGAGATTAGATTAAGCTGGGGATTATTGTCTTTTATAGAGCCGACAACAACATATTAACTTACACTTTAAACTAAAACTTTCGAAGACAGACTATTTATATGAGACTTCTTCGCAATTATTTGACCACCTCCATCTTCAAAAAGATTTTTATTTTCTTATTTTTCCCGAACTTTGTCATCTCCTTCGACATTAAAAATATTTTAACAAGAAAGAAAAATCCTTCACGTTAATGATAACAGGAAAGTCGTACTTCAAGTACTTCAGTTAGATAAACCAAAAGCCAAGCTCCAGTAATATGTCAACCTGGTCTTTTCTGCTTATTCCAATTTTACACAAATCCTCCATTCAATTTCAATAGGTATTGTCTATAAAGGTAAAATCCTTGTCTGAAAAGTCGTTTTCATTGTCGGAAACTTCCTTTTCATTGATTTAAACTTCCGTGAATTATCTCAAAGCTTAATTTTAAAAAATGCCAAGTTGGGTCAATTTAACACCTTTGAAAATGGTTCAATTTAAATCCGGTATTGACATCTGCACTTTTACCTTGCCAAACTCTGCACTTTTATTTTGCCATAAACACCCATGCAGTAAAGGGTGGTATAAGATTTATGGTAAATAAAATAACAAATATGATTGCAGTAAATAAAACATATTTGTTAAAAATAAAATGCATTTATTGTACTCTCCTTTTTATAAATCTTTACTCTCTATTTTTCTTAGAGAAAAATAAAAAATTAATGTACTCAATAAGCTTCCACCTATTATATAACTATATGAATAAAAAGGAAAAACTTCTCTTTGAATAAAAATTAGTAAATTTTCATTTATAAGTTTTCCATCTGGACTTCCTAGATAAAGCTGATACCCTAGATATAACCAAAATACTTTTTCTAATGAATTACAAATTAATACATATATTAATTTTTTAATATTTGAAAACATAACTTTCATCTTGTTTAAAAAAATAGCGCATAGATAATATGGAAATATAGCATAGAAAATAAACAAAACATAAGAATTCAGCGATTTCCCAATAATGATAGATATAAATGAATTTATAAAAATACAAAGAAATAATGAGAAAAAAAATATACCAGTGACTTTTATTAACTCAGGGATAGTTTTTTTATATTCCATAAGTACTTTTATATTTATAAAAATCACCTCATTAAAAAGGTTTTTTAAAAGATAAGAAGCTAAAAAGACAACCTATAGTGTTATTCGTCTCCAAAATCCCAAGAATTTTTCAAAATAGAATATTAGAAAAAACTTTTTACCTCCCTCATCTTTTAGAAAAACTTTCCTTGAACCAGAATAGGCCTCTGGCCCAAAGGCTTATTGTGAACCATAATGTTGAGTCTTTGACCCAGGAAGATACGGCTGATTATATCCAGCATCAAATGGAGTTTACGAGAGCTAACTATATTTCTGAACCTGCTATTGAGGCCATCGCCTCTTTATCCCGGGATTGGCCCCGATTAATCAATAAGCTGACTACTCATTGCTTGCTATATGGGTTCTAGGCAAAAAAGGAAATCATTGATGCTGAGGTGATTAGTTTCTAGTCTTAGCCGGTCGCACTTATAGAAGCCGGCTTACCTTTTTTTGTTTTGCTAAAATAACGTGATATTTTGCAAAATTTTGCAATGCTCTACTAAAATAATCTGCAATTTTTGCAGATTACAACCTACTTCTATGCAAATTTTATTTTGAGGTGCTGGGTTAATTTGCAAATTCACACTATAGAATTTAAAGTAAATAGATTTTAAAATCTCACATAGCTTTAAATTACTCAGAAAAAAAGATTTAAAATAATTTGAGGAATATTAAAAAAATAAGGCAAAATGTTTATTGCAAAATAAAAACATATATGGGTAAGATACATTCAAACCCTTGAGGCTTAAAGTCTTTGTTTTTTAAAGGAATATTTGAGGGAGGGGGGAAGTCACCCTCCCTACCCTCGGCAAAGCAAGCTAGGCACTCGGGTTGCCCCTCGGCATTGCCCTATCCTCCTGGCAGGTAAAGCTAGTTAAAGTATTGCCATTTTACTCAGGTAAAAACCATTTACACAAAACAATTTACATTCCCAACATGAGGGTTTGAAATCACTACTTTTTTACAGCTTATATTCCTTCTTTATAAACTAATTTCAAGTTTTTATCAAGCGCTTCTATTCGTTTAAATCCTTTTACAAAATTTTCCCTGTAAATAAGATAGCCGCCATAATCACTTTGCCGGTCTACATCGGTAACTACTTCCCTATCATCGGTAAATACGACTTTAATTTTTGCTATCTTTGGATCAAACACCGTTCCATAAACAAACATCCATTTCGTCGCGAGTGAGCTTGATTCATAAGAAGTGCTTGATATTGATATTTTATCATCAGGGCTAGTCCTACATACGCCACCACCCAGAGGATTAATAATTATGTCATTTTGTTTTATATTAAATGCTACTAAGCTTTCATAATTTCCATAGATTACATTATAATTAAAGATTGCATAATACTGGTTGTCAATTTTTTTGATAAGTACAACCTTTACATTATCCGCAACAAGATTTTTTTCTTGAAATTTTTTTATTAATTTCTCCTTTATTTCTTCATTGGTAAGTTCCTTATCCTGGATTAATCCGCATGAATTTAAAATTAATGCAACAAACAATAAAATCATTATAAAAAATGTGAATCTTTTACTATTTGTTAATATAAACATTATTCATTTACCCCCTCCATGCTAACGCAGTAAGTAAGAAAATAAAGTTTTTTCGGTAAAGAAGTTTACAATTGGGTCAATTAAATTGCTTATTAGAAATGGTGTCCCTCTTGGTTTTTCTGGTTACTCCAATTTTATACAATTCCACCATTCAATTTCAATAGGTATTGTCTATAAAGGTAAAATCCTTGTCTGAAAAGCCTTTTTCATTGTCGGAAACTTCTTTTTCATTGATTTAAACTTCCGTGAATTATCTTTCAAAGGTAATCGAGTAGGAGGGGGTGATTAACCCCGTCCTCTCACACCACCGTACGTACCGTTCGGTATACGGCGGTTCATGAGTTTGCACGAAGTTGTTGATACCTTTCAACTAAACTTATTAGCCCTTGGTCTTTCCAGTATTGGAGGCCGAGAGCTTTATTAACTTGCGGTGTGCAGGCTAACCTCCAGTATCCTTTTCTTGACCCGCTAATTTTCCGTGAGTCTGCACCCATGCCGGGCGCACAACAGCCAATGGCCAGGCAGTATAAAAAACTGCCTGGCCAAATAAAGTGAGCAAAATTTGCGGCCAGTTATTGTGAGCTAAATGTTGTCATTTAGCGTGAGCAGTAACACTTAATTTGTAAACATGATTGAAAGAAACTATTGCCTGTTACCCTTATTTATTTCATTAAATCTACTCCAACCAATTGTTGGCCATTTACTAAAAATTTCACTTCTTCAATATCACCGATTAATTTCTTATTGCTCTGAAATGTCTCAATTATTTGTCCAGATCGAATCAAAAAATCATACCTTTTCTGTTCTGCAAAATTTTCGTTAAAATTTATAAATAACACTTTTTCTTTCTTATAAATATTAAGTACACTAGTACCCGGTATAAAGTAATTAAAATATCCTTTTTCTTTTTCTTCTTTATTAGGACCATTTAATAATAATATTAATAATTCATTGGCAATAGCAGTAGTTTCTATTGATTTTAATTTTACTTTCCGGTACACTTTTTCAAGTCTTTCACCATCTTTTGGTGTATATCGTGGAAAAAATAATGCAACTTTTACACTTTCATCAGATTGGTTTTTGACAATAAAGATGCTTATTAGAAATAATGTTATTAAAATTGATAGCAGAATATAGCTTTTCTTTAATTTCATTATTTCACCACAATTTCAAATATTTTACGCTAGACTTTGAAACCAATAATCTGTATACCCATCTGATGATTGGATAGAATAGAAAAATATATCCGAACCAAATTAATTTATTCCCTTTATATATACTAAAACGAACATTACCCGCGCCGAAAACTTTATAGGACTTATTTGTCGTTCCATTATATGTGGCTTTTAGTCGACCGCTTAATCCTTTCTGCCAATATGCTTCTTCTATTCCAAGATATTCAGAAAATACCCAACTTGCTTGATTATAAAAAAGATTTCCTGCAGTACTTTTTTTCTCTGCATAAATTGATAATAATGGTATAGATATGTCAAACCACTGAACTCCTCCATACCAATAATAAATTCGAATAGTTTCATAAGATTGTTGGCTTAAAGGTTCATAGTAGGAAATATCAAATTCTGTTGGCATAGTAATTCTCAAATAAACTCTATCTGGATGGGCAGATACACTCCAATATGAAGTATCAATATTATTTGCTTTAATAAAAGCAATAGCAGCATTATCCGGATTTGGTTTTAAATTAATTATTTGAGTGTTATTACCACTTGGTGATTTTAATTGTCCCATGTGTTCAATTTTACCTACATTATATCCATAATTATAAACATATGCATAATCATTTAATGTTATATCTACTATTTCTTGGGTAGTAACTAAACTTGTTACATTATCATTACTCTGTTTATTTTCATTCAAAATTTTTTTATTTAATTTCTCTATATAATAATTGGTTTCCGGAAAATAATCACCAAATGCTAAGCAAATAATATTTTCATTATTCCCAGTTATATTATTTAATGTTACTTCTATTTCATTATCAGTTATGTTTAATATTAAATATAAATTAACTTTAACTTCACTTTTATTTTTGTCTACAAGTATTCCATCTAATGGACCTCCAATAATTATTTTATCATTTTTTTCAAATTGAACCAGAATTCCATATATATTTTTTATATGATATTTTTTATCTTTTATCCTCAAATAACCATCACCAAAATAATTTAAGTAGGTTTCATCATTGTTTATCTGTGATTTGATTGGGTTTAAATTTAAATGAATCTTTGCATAATTTATGTCAAGACAATTTTTAAAATTTTTTGTCATTTATGTTAAGATTTTTCTTATACCTAAGCTATAGATGTACTCCCTTTAACATGGCATCGCAAAAGCCGATTATTTCAATCCCATGAAAAATATTAATTACACACAAAACAAGTACCGTTTTTCTGTTATATCAATTCCTCTATCCCAGACAGAATTAATTCTCTTATAAGTGCTGTTAGTGGTATGTTTAATTTTTTTGACCATCTTTCTAATGCTTTGAAAAGCCTATCTTCAACGCTGAATGTTTTCATAGCGTTTAATACTATCCTGCTTCCTAAGGACTTTTTT
>NZ_BDJK01000095.1:0-3036 GCF_001950255.1 Carboxydothermus pertinax | reverse complement strand
ATCGTAACTGCTAAATCGCACTGTAACCGTTCGGTAGCTCCGGTTTAAATTTTCCCGCTTCACCTTTAAATAAACTGCATTTTTCGTATTAAGCTTATACTGACATGGGGTCATAACATCAGACAATTGTGGTTGCCTGCCGCAGCAATTTCTAAAGCTCTTTTCGCTACCGCCTGTCCTGCTACATCGGCAAAGTCCAGCTCTTCATCGGGTTTTTCGCGGAGTATTTCGGAAATATCAAGAGGCTTTTCCGGTTTAAGCTCTTCTTCTCCCGATAAAAAGGCTACGATTTCTCTTAGGCTCTTTGCCCCGTAAACCTCAACCCCGGATACTAACGCTCCTTCGGTACGGTTATTGTATGGCACCACCGCTTTCAGCACAGATCCCCTGACCGCTAATACTGAAGGTAGGACTCCATCCACCTCCCTGACCTGACCTTCCAAAGATAGTTCCCCTAAAAAGATGTAGGCGGTTAATGTCCACCTCCACCTCTACTATTTCTCCATTAATGCCGTTTAAGGCAATCGTATGTACTTTAGTGTCAATAGCGGATTTAAATTGACCCATTTTCAACGGTTTTAAATTGACCCACCCTGGCTTTTTTTAAAATTAAGCTTTGATATGTGGGTTACCGTAGAGACCGGTTTTTAACCTGTCCTTTAGGCGGTAACTGTTCCCCCTTATGTTGATTATGTGGGCATGGTGTAATAGCCTATCCAACACTGCAGTGGCAAGCACCGGGTCTCCCATGAGCTCCCCCCATTCCCCAAAGCTTTTGTTGCTGGTGAGGATGATGCTCCCCTTTTCATACCGGGCACTTATTAGCTGGAAAAAGAGGTTTGAGCCAAGGCCATCTAAAGGGAGATAGCCCACTTCGTCGATAACAAGGAGCTTGGGCCTAAGGTAGATCCTCATTCGCCTTTCCAACCGGCTTTCTTTATGGGCTTTGTTTTAAGTGTTACCGCTCGCGCTAATTGACCACATTTAGCTCAAATTAAGTGGCCGCAAATTTTGCTCACTTTATTTGGCCAGGCAGTTTTTTTATACTGCCTGGCCATTGGCATAATTTTATACAGAAAATTCATTTTCAATTACTACCTTGACCATACGGTTATTAATAAGTCTCTGTTCGGCTGCAGCTGCCATTAGACAAGCAATACATAGGTTATTGATTTTCCGGGCAATGCCACCAGCATACTCATAGACCATATCCAAGGCATCATCGGTAAAAATTGCTGAACTTGCCCCGGCTGTCCTGAGATGGTGGGCTACATAGCCTTTTGCTTCCTCCCGTTCCATGGGCAGAAGGTGGTAGCGAAGGTTAATCCTCTGAGCAATAGCTTCATAAACCTGAAGTTGTAAGATACGACGCAGTTCTGGTTGCCCTACCAGAATTAGACTCATTGGATTATACGAATCCATGCGAAAATTCAAAAGAAAGCGTATTTCTTCAAGCATTTCCCGGTCAAGCAGGTGGGCTTCATCCACAATAACTACCGGAATTTTCTGCTGGTTTTCTGCTAAGTCAAGGATAACTTGATGCAGCTGACGTTTAGCCTGCCCCCGGTTAAAGCGTGGCTCACAGTCAAGCTGTCGCAGGGCTTCCCAGTAAAAATGCCTGGGAGTTAGACCAGAATCGCTAATATAAATAACCCGGTACTTATTGGGGTTTAATAGCGATAATAGTTGCCGTAACGCTGTGGACTTACCTGCTCCTACTTCGCCGGTAATTAGGGCAAAGAGGCGTTTTTCCGCTGCATACTTAAGCCTGGATACCAGCTCTTCATGGGCAGGAGTGGTAAACAAGGAGTTTACCGGCAGATCCCGACCGAAGGGTGTGCGGTGAAAACCAAAAAAGGGTTCAAACATTTTTACTTACCCCCTTCCAGCTGGCGGAAGGGTATAGCCCCTAATTTTCGCCGGCGGCGTTCAATACTTCTTTCTTCAAGTACTGTTAAGAGGCGGGAAGTTTTTGGTGTTTTATCTTCTTGCTCTTTTTTATTTTTTGCAGCAAGGTTGTTGTATTCCTGGATAACCAAAGGCTTAGCTAGTCCCTGCTTTTGACCACTGTACCAGAACTCAATGCTTTCTAAGTCAAAAGGGTCGTAACGGAGATCAACGGTTTTTCGTATCCATTTCAAACCAATTTCATAAAACCGTCCTTCAAGTTTGATACATCCTGTTTTATCTACCCGGCGACTTGCTTCCCAGAGAAAAGCGTCCCTGCATTCTTCAAGAGGCTTACAAACCGTAAACGCCGGGTATCCTTCTGGAAACGGTTAGCCGGAGTTTCGTTTTCTAAAGAGCTGTGCGGGTGGTGGTTATAACCTTCTTCAACCCAAACAGCAAAAGCCTGGTTAAGTTCTGCCAGGGTCTTAGGTTGTTGCAGTTCTATTTCGGCTATAAAAGACTCAACGGTGCGGTTAAATCGTTCAATTTTACCTTTTGATTCAGGAGAATAAGGTTAATAGGTCTTATCCCCAGCTTGGCACATCCCAAACGAAACCAGCGGGAAACAAAAATCTTGCCATTATCTACATAAACCGCATCCGGGATTCCTCGTTTCAAGATGGCTTTACGAAAACAATCTTCTAAAACTGGCCTCTTCTGGTCAAGATAAAACTCTCCATGACAAAGAAGACGAGTAGCATCATCGATAAATGCCACTAAATAAGTTCGTACTTTGCGTTTGGGATTCTTTGGATGCGGTAGATACGGCCCATATTTGATATCCGCCTGCCAGAGGCGATTACGCTGTTCTTTGGCAAAACGCCTGTGCCATGATATCTTTTGCTTAGCTTCCTTCTGGGTTAGGCCTAAACGAGAAAGATGCCTCCCAAGGGTAGAGCGGGCTAACATTCCTGCAGGAACTTTCTTTTCTCCTTCTAAAATCGCTATGATTTGGCTTACACTCCGTTCCGGAAGTTCTTCCTTAAGTTTTACAGCCTCTTCGATTGTTTCGTGGCTTATAGTACGACTGCTTCCATTATCAGACCGGATTTTTGGCATAAGACCAATTAAACCCTGCTGGCGGTA
>NZ_BDJK01000094.1 GCF_001950255.1 Carboxydothermus pertinax | reverse complement strand
CGTAGCTTCGGTGGCGTGCTTGAGCCCCGTTACATTTTCGGCGCAGAGTCACTCGACTAGTGAGCTATTACGCACTCTTTGAATGATGGCTGCTTCTAAGCCAACATCCTAGTTGTCTTCGCAACTCCACATCCTTTCCCACTTAGCACGCTCTTCGGGACCTTAGCTGTCGATCTGGGCTGTTCCCCTCTCGACCATGAAGCTTTTCCCCCATGGTCTGACTCCCTGCCTCTAACCTACAGGTATTCGCAGTTTAACTGGGTTCGGTAACCGGTGAAGGCCCCTAGCCCAATCAGTGCTCTACCCCCTGTAGCCATCAGCAGAGGCTAGGCCTATACCTATTTCGGGGAGAACCAGCTATCTCCGGGTTCGTTTGGCATTTCACCCCTACCCACAGCTCATCCGCCGCCTTTTCAACGACGGTCGGTTCGGGCCTCCAACTGGTCTTACCCAGCTTTCACCCTGGCCATGGGTAGATCACCCGGTTTCGGGTCTGCTGCACGTAACTTCCGCCCT
>NZ_BDJK01000093.1 GCF_001950255.1 Carboxydothermus pertinax | reverse complement strand
CAGCCATCATTCAAAGAGTGCGTAATAGCTCACTAGTCGAGTGACTCTGCGCCGAAAATGTAACGGGGCTCAAGCACGCCACCGAAGCTACGGCATTTGGCGAAAGGCCAAATGGGTAGGGGAGCGTTCCTATTGGGGCGAAGCAGCACCGGAAGGAGCTGTGGACTAATAGGAAGAGAGAATGCCGGCATAAGTAAGCGAGAAGG
>NZ_BDJK01000092.1 GCF_001950255.1 Carboxydothermus pertinax | reverse complement strand
TCTTGAAAAAAGGCCCTAAAAATCCTATGCCTAATCGTACTCCTAAATACATCGAAGATTTAGTCGTAGAATTAGCTAAAGCTACTAATTTTAGCCCTCGTCGCTTAGCTGTGGTTTTGTCATCTTCTCATAATATTTCCCTTTCTCCTTATACAATTCGCAACATCTTGCGCCGTTATAAAATT
>NZ_BDJK01000091.1 GCF_001950255.1 Carboxydothermus pertinax | reverse complement strand
ATGGCGAAAGCAAAATTTGAGCGGGTAAAACCCCACGTAAACATTGGAACCATCGGCCACGTTGACCATGGTAAGACTACATTAACTGCAGCTATTACCACCGTGCTGGCCCAAAGAGGTCTGGCTCAGCAAAAGAAATACGACGAAATCGATAATGCACCGGAAGAAAGAGAAAGAGGTATTACCATTAATACTGCCCACGTTGAATACGAAACCGACAAACGGCATTACGCCCACGTAGACTGTCCGGGACACGCGGACTATGTTAAGAACATGATTACGGGAGCTGCGCAAATGGACGGAGCAATTCTGGTGGTATCGGCAGCAGATGGCCCGATGCCCCAGACCCGGGAGCACATCTTGTTGGCCCGGCAAGTAGGTGTGCCTTATATAGTAGTATTTTTAAACAAAGCAGACATGGTGGACGACCCTGAACTGATGGAACTGGTAGAAATGGAAGTTCGGGATTTGTTAAGCTCCTATGAATTTCCTGGGGATGAAATTCCGATCGTAGCAGGGTCTGCATTAAAAGCTTTAGAATGCGGTTGCGGGAAAGAAGATTGTCAGTGGTGTGGCAAGATATTGGAGTTAATGAATAAAGTAGATGAATACATTCCAACCCCCCAGCGGGATGTAGATAAGCCGTTCTTAATGCCAGTAGAAGACGTGTTCACCATCACCGGGCGGGGGACGGTGGCCACCGGCCGGGTAGAGCGGGGACGGATAAAGGTTGGAGAAGAAGTAGAGATAGTAGGATTAATGGAAGCTCCGAGGAAGACAGTAGTAACGGGATTAGAGATGTTCCGGAAGATTTTAGACGAAGCGGTAGCTGGGGACAACATTGGAGCGTTATTAAGGGGTGTAGACCGGAAAGAAATCGAGCGGGGGCAAGTATTAGCGAAGCCTGGTTCGATTAAGCCGCACCGGAAGTTTTTTGCGGAAGTATACGTATTGACCAAAGAAGAAGGAGGGCGGCACACACCGTTCTTTAACGGATACCGGCCGCAGTTTTACTTCCGGACCACCGACGTTACCGGGGTAATTAAGTTACCGGAAGGGGTAGAAATGGTAATGCCCGGTGACAACGTGAAGATTCACATTGAGCTTATTACTCCAATTGCAATTGAAGAAGGTTTAAGATTTGCTATTCGGGAAGGTGGCAGAACTGTAGGCGCGGGAGTTGTTACCGCGATCGAAGAATAAG
>NZ_BDJK01000090.1 GCF_001950255.1 Carboxydothermus pertinax | reverse complement strand
GCCTACAAGCAGTCGGAGTCCGTTAGAGGGATGACGGCGTACTTTTTGTAGAACGGGCCGGCGAGTTGCTGTACGTAGCGAGGTTAAGGCGGGAAGCTGGAGCCGAAGCGAAAGCGAGTCTGAAGAGGGCGGAAGTTACGTGCAGCAGACCCGAAACCGGGTGATCTACCCATGGCCAGGGTGAAAGCTGGGTAAGACCAGTTGGAGGCCCGAACCG
>NZ_BDJK01000089.1 GCF_001950255.1 Carboxydothermus pertinax | reverse complement strand
AAATTAGCAACAACCTTAGGGTTAAAGCTATAAACCTGGCAGTGATAACTTGCCAGCTGATAATTAGAAGCAAGACCCATTTGCAAATGCCAGCTATAGACTGAAGTAGACTCCAATCCAATAACAACACGCTCAAAGCTATTAGAATGGCAAATTTCGAGGACAAGATTAATCAAAGCTTCAAGGCCAGGATTATCATTAGAAAACTTCTGGCGTTTAGAAACAATTTCA
>NZ_BDJK01000088.1 GCF_001950255.1 Carboxydothermus pertinax | reverse complement strand
GCCTACAAGCAGTCGGAGTCCGTTAGAGGGATGACGGCGTACTTTTTGTAGAACGGGCCGGCGAGTTGCTGTACGTAGCGAGGTTAAGGCGGTAAGCCGGAGCCGAAGCGAAAGCGAGTCTTAAAAGGGCGGAAGTTACGTGCAGCAGACCCGAAACCGGGTGATCTACCCATGGCCAGGGTGAAAGCTGGGTAAGACCAGTTGGAGGCCCGAACCG
>NZ_BDJK01000087.1 GCF_001950255.1 Carboxydothermus pertinax | reverse complement strand
TGAAATTGTTTCTAAACGCCAGAAGTTTTCTAATGATAATCCTGGCCTTGAAGCTTTGATTAATCTTGTCCTCGAAATTTGCCATTCTAATAATTTTGAAAGCGTTGTTATTGGCTTGGAATCTACTTCAGTCTACAGCTGGCATTTGCAAATGGGCCTTGCTTCTAATTATCAGCTGGCAAGTTATCACTGCCAGGTCTACACCTTTAATCCTAAGGTTGTTGCTAATTT
>NZ_BDJK01000086.1 GCF_001950255.1 Carboxydothermus pertinax | reverse complement strand
TCTAATTATCAGCTGGCAAGTTATCACTGCCAGGTCTACACCTTTAATCCTAAGGTTGTTGCTAATTTTAAAAAGGCTTATGTCGACCTCCCCAAAAATGACTGGACCGACGCTTGGGTTATTGCCGACCGGTTGCGTTTTGGGCGTCTCCCGGAAAACTCCCAGGTGGATTTTCGTTATTTGCCTTTGCAAAGGCTGACCAGGTTCAGATTCCATTT
>NZ_BDJK01000085.1 GCF_001950255.1 Carboxydothermus pertinax | reverse complement strand
TATCGCAAAAGACTTCGTACCACCAATAGTTTAGAACGGTTAAACGAAGAAATCCGCCGGCGCGAAAGGGTTATTAGGATCTTTCCTAATCGGGAATCGGCTATCCGCTTGATTGGTGCTTTACTAATGGAACAAGATGAAAAATGGGCCTCGAGTAAAAAATACTTGGACATAGCCGAATATTTTGAATGGCAGAAGGAAGCCTCAAAAAATTCAGGAGAAAA
>NZ_BDJK01000084.1 GCF_001950255.1 Carboxydothermus pertinax | reverse complement strand
ATCTTTTCTACCTAACCACTTATAGTAGCCAGATCTTGATACACCAAATAGTTCGCAAAGCCACTCTACTGAAAATTTTTCTTTTAGTTTATTGATGCAGCTAAAATAATACTGTTTTATTTCTTTCGTTGGGCAACCCTCCTCTCTATTTCGTATAACTTTTTTAACTTTGCTAATTCGACTTCAGCTTTTGCAAGTTCAAATCTTAAACGTTCGACTTCCGACAAATTCTTTTTCTTTTGCATTCCTGCAAAAGGGTTTCCAGGCTTCTTTTTATTTTCTAATGCTTCTGGCCCTTTCTCCCGAAACCTTTTGATCCAACTACATATTAAACTTCTGTTAATTGAATACTCCTTTCCTAGTGCGTGTGTACTTTCGCCAGCTAAACATCTGTTTATAACCTCAAGTTTAAACTCCTTTGAATAGTATCGATTTTTCCCTCCAATTGGCCTACCTGATGGCATACTCATCATCTCCTTTGTTCTCTATTATACAAAATAAAAAGATAGTAGACTTTTATCTGTCTACTATCTTTTTACCAGTTCC
>NZ_BDJK01000083.1 GCF_001950255.1 Carboxydothermus pertinax | reverse complement strand
AGAGGACGCTTCTCAACTTCCAGGGAAGATAACTTGATCGCCCTCGGCCTGGGATAAAACATGCCCTCGGCTTCTTTTAGACCCTTGTACTGGTCTTTGAGAAAAACGGTGCTCCTTGAACGGTAATGCTTTTCGTGGACAGCTATCACCTTCCCATCATAGAGGATTTCGATTTTACCGTTTTTGTCCCTTACCACCACCTCTTTTCCGCTATACTGCCAGGGAACGCCATATCTTACGCCGTCGAAACTCAAAAAGCCGTCTTTGTGAACTTTCCTTGCTTCTTCCAGGAATTTTTGGTATCTGTCAGAGGGAGGCAGTGGTTTGAGGTTTTCCTTCTTCAGACGGTCAATAGGCCTTTCCCCGGTAGTACCGTGTATTCTCCTGTTTTTCTTTTCGCACCACGCTATTGCCTGGCGGTTTAAATCACCGTAGTCTACGAACTTCCTACCCGGCAGGAAGTTGTTTTTGACAAAATCTATGCCGCTTTCTACCTTGCCTTTTGTTTGGGGGCGCCGTGCCCTGCACACTTTAGGAATAAATCCAAGGGTCGCCGCAAGGTCTTCAAAGGTAGGGTTCCATATGGGCTTTTTGTTTTCACCGGTGCCCAGTATTACGGTTTTCATTCTATCGGTAAGAACTATATCGGTTACTCCGCCGAAGTATTCAAACCCGTGGATCAAGCAGCGGATGAAGGTACGGACGTCGCAGCGGTTTGTGAATTCCACGTATATGGCTCTGGAGTAGCCCAGCACCATGACGAAGACGTAAAGCTTACGTATTTCACCGGTTTCCTCGTCAATGTAGGTGTATTCGCCCCAGTCGACCTGGGCTTGCTGGCCAGGCTTGGTTTCATAGCGGCATACGGCAGGGACCTGTTTTGGAGGTCTAAATTGTCTTACATAGTCCCTTAAAATAGTGCGACCTCCGGTGTAGCCTTCTTCCTTGATTCTTTCGTAAATGACTTCGCAATTGAATATCCCAAGGTTCATGAGCTCTTGAATGGTATCTTTGTATGGGTCAAGCTTTGAACCTCTTTTGGGATGGGGCTTCCTTTCAGGAATGCCCTCTGCTCTGAGGTATTTTCTTACCGTATTTCTGGAATGGCCTGTTTCTCGTGCGATTGCACGAATACTCTTGCCTCTTGCTTGTAATTCATGTAACATGATAATAGATCCACTCCCTAGCATTTATTTCCCTCCGATCCTTTGCAGTGGTATCAGAGGGATATTTCGCCAGGGGGTGGGTCATTTCCTTTTCGTTGCTCCTGGGTCAATTATACACCGGCGGTGACACCTGATAGGATTTATGGGTGGGCATTCAGAAAAATATCCGCCCCAACTATTGACAAAGAGCCAAATTTATTAAGAAATCCTTAAATTTTAGTTACAAAATAGTCATAATTTAAAACATAAAAAACGGTTCGCTTCATCTGAAAAAACAGATGAGAGGAACCGTCCGAGAGGACTGAAAAAGTAACATTTTTTAGGTGCAAATTGGCTTTTTATAGCTGTAAAATCTTCCTTTAAACAAATATTTATG
>NZ_BDJK01000082.1 GCF_001950255.1 Carboxydothermus pertinax | reverse complement strand
AAATTATATCATAAATTTAGGGGCTATTGTTATTTTATTCTACATTTTCTATTTTTTATAATACTTTTTTCAGGGGTCTCGAACCGTCCCTACAGTGACACCAGTTCCGCTTTCATACTTTCTAAATCCACCACCGCAAAGGTTCCCTTGCCGGTCAAGACTCCCGCCAGTTCCCCGGGATTCACATGCAAAGTTTTGCCGTTTGGCGTAATATGCGCCTGATGGGTGTGGCCGGTGACCACGAGATCATATTTGCCGCATTCCACCAGTGCCCGGGTTAAGACTTCGCTGGTACCGTGGTACACCGCAATTTTCCGTCCGGCAATTTCCACTTCCCCGGCTTCATGGTAATACTCAATGCCAAGCTTATCCACCACTTCCCTAAAGTAGTAATGTTCCCCTTCGTTGTTGCCAAAAACGGTAATTAGCCGCCCTTCCCGGCCAATCCCCTTTTTCAGAGCTATCGCCGCAAAAGGTGCCACCCAGTCGCCGGCGTGGATTACGGTGGTAATCCCTTTTTCTTTAAAATACTCCACCGCTTTCTGGACATTGGCTAAATTGTCGTGGCTGTCGGACACTATACCAATTAACATATAAAACCCCCTCCTTAAACTTCAAGCTTTTTAAAACTTTCCTTCGCAATCTTTAAAGTATATGTTAAAATACCTACACCTAAAATAAAAGATAAAACTACAAAGCCAAGGGTTAAAGACCAAAACGAAATTTTAAATTTTAAAAATAACAACCAATAGAGGCCGATTTGCATAAAAGGAAAAAATATTCCTACCGTGGCGTTGAGGTTTTGTTTAAAAGCTTTTTGCGG
>NZ_BDJK01000081.1 GCF_001950255.1 Carboxydothermus pertinax | reverse complement strand
GAAGTACCTCTACCGGCGCTTATTACCGCCCAGCGGGGATTAAACGAACCCCGGTATCCTTCAATGAAAGGCATCATGCAGGCCAAGAAAAAAGAGCTAAAAGTAATACTGGCTACCGAATTAGGGGTAGCAGCCCAACCCAAAGTAGAAATAAAAGAAATCTTTCTTCCCAAAGGTAAAGAAGCGGGGAAAATCTTCACCGATGAAGCGGCCGTAGCGGTAGCCAAGCTAGTCAAAGCCTTACGGGAAGAAGCCAAGGTAATCTAGGGGG
>NZ_BDJK01000079.1 GCF_001950255.1 Carboxydothermus pertinax | reverse complement strand
AAAAACCAAGAGGGACACCATTTCTAATAAGCAATTTAATTGACCCAATTGTAAACTTCTTTACCGAAAAAACTTTATTTTCTTACTTACTGCGTTAGCATGGAGGGGGTAAATGAATAATGTTTATATTAACAAATAGTAAAAGATTCACATTTTTTATAATGATTTTATTGTTTGTTGCATTAATTTTAAATTCATG
>NZ_BDJK01000078.1 GCF_001950255.1 Carboxydothermus pertinax | reverse complement strand
AAAGTTTCAATCCCAGAATGGTTCGATTAAAACAGGGGGCTTAATCCCCCAAAATATTGCGAACCTTGTCGTCAGTTTCAATCCCAGAATGGTTCGATTAAAACTATTATTGTCCTTTTCTGGGGGCATGAAATAGTAAAGTTTCAATCCCAGAATGGTTCGATTAAAACAGGGGGCTTAATCCCCCAAAATATTGCGAACCTTGTCGTCAGTTTCAATCCCAGAATGG
>NZ_BDJK01000077.1 GCF_001950255.1 Carboxydothermus pertinax | reverse complement strand
AATAGACTTTTTTCTAGAAGTAGGGAGTCCACCGAATTCTTCACCATTATCAGTTTGGAAGAAGAGATGTTGATTAACCCCAAGAGCTCTTAGCCAGAAAGCTACCAGAAGCAAGAAAGACAAACCGTTTTTGAAAGTAAGTTCATTAGCAAAAGCAATAAAGCGAAGCCGGGATTTAACATCAATAGCTGTAAACTGATACTTAGGCAATTTATTGCGGAAAATAGCGGCATAAGCATCAGAAGGAAGGGCAGATTGGTCAGCGATGTGCTTAGAATCGATTTG
>NZ_BDJK01000076.1 GCF_001950255.1 Carboxydothermus pertinax | reverse complement strand
TCCAATTGCAATTGAAGAAGGTTTAAGATTTGCTATTCGGGAAGGTGGCAGAACTGTAGGCGCGGGAGTTGTTACCGCGATCGAAGAATAAGCGTTTTGGGGAGGGAAAACCCTCCCTTTTTAATTTAAAGTCAAACTTTTCATTGTATTGACAGGTCTGGGGTATTATGATAGATTATATTAGGTAAAATTGTAAATTGCCCATGATTTTTTTATTTTTAGGAGGATGGTTAAAGTGAGAGTTACAGTAACATTAGAGTGTACCCAATGTAAGCACCGTAATTATACTACCAGTAAAAATAAGAAAAATGACCCAGGTAGACTTGAATTAAAAAAATACTGCCCTACCTGCAATGCTCATACGGTGCATAAAGAAACAAAATAAAAGGAATGGGGTTATTTTATGGGAGCAGCTGGTAAGGAAGTTACCAAAACCGCTGCTGGGAAAGAGCCCCGGAAGGCTTCCAAGTCCGGAGAAGGGGCTTGGGTGAAAACCCAGCAGTATTTTCGGAGCGTTTGGACCGAGGTGAAAAAAGTTCACTGGCCCACCCGGAGTGAAACTACCGTTTATACAGGGGTGGTTTTTTTAACCGTCATTATTGTAGGTTTGTTAATGTGGATTTTTGACTCGATTTTAAGCTTTTTCCTGAACTTGATCCTCAAATAGGTAAAGGCAGGAATCATTCATGGAAAAAAACTGGTATGTTGTCCATACTTACTCGGGACACGAAAATAAAGTAAAAGCTAACCTAGAAAAAAGGATCGAGTCTTTAAATATGGGTAACCATATCTTTCGGATTTTGGTGCCCATGGAAGATGAATTGGAAATCAAGGACGGTAAGAAAAAAGTGTCCAAACGCAAAATCTTCCCCGGGTATGTACTGGTGGAGATGATTTTAACCGATGAGTCGTATAGCGTTGTTCGCCATACTCCAGGGGTAACGGGTTTTGTTGGAGGATCTAAACCTATTCCGCTCACCCCCCAGGAAGTGCGGCAGATTATGAAACAAATGGGCATTGATGAACCTCGAACTAAAATTGACCTGGAAATCGGGCAAACGGTTCGGGTAAATGCCGGGCCTTTTGAAGGGTTTGTGGGTAATATCGAAGAGATTTACCCGGATAAAGGCAAAATTAAAGTTATGGTTTCCATGTTTGGGAGGGAAACTCCGATTGAATTAGATTTTTCCCAGGTAACCAAGATCTAGTTTTTGAATGGAGGTGAAAAAATGGCTAAAAAAGTAGTTGCTGTAGTTAAATTACAAATTCCGGCAGGTAAGGCTACACCTGCTCCCCCGGTTGGTCCGGCGCTTGGTCAACACGGGGTTAACATAATGGCTTTTGTTAAAGAATATAATGAGCGTACTGCTCAGCAAGCCGGTATGATTATTCCGGTGGAGATTACTGTTTACGAAGACCGTTCTTTTACTTTCGTTACAAAAACTCCGCCAGCTTCTGACCTTCTCAAAAGGGCGGTAGGAATTGAATCGGGTTCTGGTCAACCCAATAAGAAAAAGGTTGGTAAAATTACCCGGGCAAAAGTCCGTGAAATTGCCGAGCTAAAACTTAAAGATTTAAATGCCAATGATGTAGAAGCCGCAATGCGGATGATTGAAGGTACTGCCCGGAGTATGGGTATTGAAGTCGTAGATTAGTTTTAACAAAAGTGGGAGGAGAATCTTTCCGCAAATACCACAAGGAGGGAATTGAGATGCCAAAACACGGGAAAAAATACTTAGAAGCGGCGAAAAAAGTAGATAAAACCAGGCTGTATGACCCAGCCGAAGCTTTAGCTTTGGTAAAAGAGCTTTCCTTTGCCAAGTTTGATGAATCAGTGGAAGTAGCAGTAAAACTTGGGGTAGACCCTCGGCATGCCGACCAGCAGGTAAGGGGTGCGGTGGTATTACCCCATGGTACCGGTAAAACCCGGAAAGTCTTGGTTTTTGCCAAAGGTGAAAAGGTCAAAGAAGCGGAAGCGGCTGGAGCTGATTATGTAGGTGCTGAAGAATTTATTGAAAAAATTGCCCAGGGCTGGATTGATTTTGACGTAGTAGTAGCAACTCCTGATATGATGGGGGCTGTTGGTCGCCTTGGTAAAATATTAGGTCCCAAGGGCTTAATGCCAAGCCCCAAAACCGGTACTGTGACCTTTGAAGTAGCTAAAGCGATTGCTGATATCAAAGCTGGTAAAATTGAATACCGGGTAGATAAAGCCGGTATTGTACATGTACCAATAGGCAAAGTGTCGTTCCCGGTAGAAAAACTTACGGAAAACTTCCAAACCTTAATTGACGCCTTAATTAAGGCCAAGCCCGCGGCTGCTAAAGGCCAATACTTAAAAGGTGTAGCCGTTTCCTCTACTATGGGACCTGGCATTAAGATAAATCATTTAAAGCTTATTAAATAGTGTTGCAAATACTTACAAGATATGTTAAAATACGTTTCGTGGCAAATAAATAATTATTTGCTGTAGACCGTTGGTGCCGTAGAGCTTAATGGGAAACCGCCAACCGAGGCAAGCCTTAAGGAAGAACAAACAAAGGCCGCCGTGTGTCTACGGCGGCCTTAATTGCGTCCAAGGAGGTGGAGCGTGTTTTGAAACCAATTATTGAACAAAAAGCAAAAGTTGTTGCGGAAATTGAGGAAATGATTAATAGCTCCCAGGTGGCAATCCTGGTGGATTATCGCGGACTTACCGTTGCCGAAATGACCGAGCTTCGGCGAAAACTTAGAGAAAAAGGTGCTGAAATTAAGGTTGTAAAAAACACCTTAACCAAAAGAGCTATTACCAATTTAGGAATTTCTGGGCTTGATGCTTTTCTAGAAGGTCCTACTGCTTTAACGGTAGCCAAAGAAGACCCAGCTGCGGCAGCAAAAGTGTTATTTGATTTTGCCAAAGCTCATTCCAAACTGGAAATAAAAGCAGGGATTCTGGATAAAGCCGTTCTGGAAAAAGACCAACTTAAAGCTCTAGCGGATCTTCCTTCCAGGGATGTGCTTTTGGCCAAAGTCCTGGGTGGAATGCAAGCTCCCCTTTATGGTTTTGCGGGAGCGCTTGCCGGTGTGCTTAGAAAGTTTGTATATGCCCTGGAAGCTATCCGCAAGCAAAAAGCAGGGGAACAGTAATTATTTTGGGTACAAGCCTTTAGGCTTTACTATAAACTTAGAAAAAATATTTTTGGAGGTGGCATAAATGTCCAAAGTACAAGAAATCTTAGAAGCAGTAAAAAGTTTAACTGTTATTGAGCTTGCCGAGCTCGTAAAAGCTTTTGAAGAAGAATTTGGCGTAAGCGCGGCTGCTCCTGTAGCTGTTGCTGCTGCACCTGCGGCTGCTGCTCCTGCGGCTACAGCTCAAGAAGAAAAGACCGAATTTGACGTTATCCTTGTCAATGCTGGTGCCCAAAAAGTTAACGTTATTAAAGTTGTACGGGAAATCACTGGCCTTGGCCTCAAAGAATCCAAGGACCTGGTCGATGGCGCTCCTAAGCCGGTTAAAGAAAAAGTTAGCAAAGCTGATGCTGAAGCTATCAAAGCTAAGCTTGAAGAAGCTGGCGCGACTGTGGAAATTAAATAGTAATCTTAAAAAGACCCTCGGCTGGTGCCGGGGGTTTTTTGTGCGCAAAATATTTTTGTGGCTTTACTTGGCTTGCTTTCCTTTATTTTTGTGGCAATTGTGCCGCTGGTTGGGATAGGTGGGAGGAATATAGATATTTCCATGGCTATAGTTATTGCTTTTGCTGGCCTTTAAGCAAAATTAAAATAACTCTTCTAGTTAACAGTGCGAAATATTTTATAGAATATTGTATACCTAAAGATCGGGTAATAGGCCATAGTTTCGTTCAAAAGCTTTAAATTTTGGGGCAAATAATCCCAGGGCAAGGAAGAGATATCGAAGAGGTAATTAAGATAAAGGGAAAAATGGTCTAATAAGACTACCGGGAAAGCGCCA
>NZ_BDJK01000075.1 GCF_001950255.1 Carboxydothermus pertinax | reverse complement strand
ATTTAATTGATTTTTTGGTGGAGAAAGGTAATAAACATTTTGCTGATCCTAAAGCTACTGCTGAAAAACTAAAAATCGCTGCTCATAATGCCCATAGGTTAAGGGGTAACCTTTTGGAACCTGTAAACCTGATTTTAGCTACTAGCCTTGAAACTATTAGAACTTTAGAAAAACAAATTAAAAATATTGATAAAGCTATTGCTAAAGAAATAGCCCATTTTAAGCATACCCTTGATTCTGTACCTGGCCTTGGTCCAGTTATCTGCGCCGGTATTATTGCTGAAATTGGTGATATCCACCGTTTCCCTAATGATTCAGCTTTAGCTAAATTT
>NZ_BDJK01000074.1 GCF_001950255.1 Carboxydothermus pertinax | reverse complement strand
ATTTTTAGTTTTTCAGCAGTAGCTTTAGGATCAGCAAAATGTTTATTACCTTTCTCCACCAAAAAATCAATTAAATCATCAAGCGGTCGAGCCGCAATTTCGTCGGGAGAAAGGAATTCGGTTAAAATAGCCTCAGAAGTAGCACCAAACAAATTGCTAAATACCTCATCTTGCTGAAGAGTATTGAACTTGAGAAAGAGATTAGTAAGGAAATAGTTTTTCTCTCTGGTAAGAGTTTGAGTTAAATGGAATCTGAACCTGGTCAGCCTTTGCAAAGGCAAATAACGAAAATCCACCTGGGAGTTTTCCGGGAGACGCCCAAAACGCAACCGGTC
>NZ_BDJK01000073.1 GCF_001950255.1 Carboxydothermus pertinax | reverse complement strand
TTTATGGACAACCTTGGTGAAATTGTTTCTAAACGCCAGAAGTTTTCTAATGATAATCCTGGCCTTGAAGCTTTGATTAATCTTGTCCTCGATATTTGCCATTCTAATAGCTTTGAGCGCGTTGTTATTGGATTGGAGTCTACTTCAGTCTATAGTTGGCATTTGCAAATGGGTCTTGCTTCTAATTATCAGCTGGCAAGTTATCACTGCCAGGT
>NZ_BDJK01000072.1 GCF_001950255.1 Carboxydothermus pertinax | reverse complement strand
AACTGATACTTAGGCAATTTATTGCGGAAAATAGCGGCATAAGCATCAGAAGGAAGGGCAGATTGGTCAGCGATGTGCTTAGAATCGATTTGCCAGAACTGAAGAGGTTCAAAAGCAGAGAAATCGAAGGCAAAGCGTTTTTGGCCAGTAAAGGATTTAATTTTGCGGCATTTAATTTTATAACGGC
>NZ_BDJK01000071.1 GCF_001950255.1 Carboxydothermus pertinax | reverse complement strand
ATGTCCTTCCTGTGGTAAAACCGTCTCAATAATCCCTTCTTTCTTACTTCCGTATTTTCAGCATTCTGTAGCTACTATTTTGATAAAACTTAAGAATTATTTCCTTTATCGAAAAGTTATGGGTTATCGCCAGTTATTGGAGTTTTTTAGTCGAAGATTTAGGAAAAATCTAACCCGTATTGAGATGTTTTTCCGTGATTTTGGCTTTAGAGGCGTTTTTTCCTTTTAACCCAAAAGAAAAAGCCATAAAGTTGGTGGAAATGCTCCTGGCTTTGGGCAAAGCTCCCCTCCTGAGAAGGGGCATCGGACATTTCCCACTTAACTTTATGGCAAGTTAATTCTATCATTTTTTCTCCCTCCTGAAAACTATTTTTTGCTTCCACAAACCTTTTGCGTGGTATTCTTTTTCCTCCCGGGTTAAAATGTTTTCATGGATGGTTAACCGGTTAGCCTCCTTCTTAATTTCCCAAATTTGCTCTAAGGTTCATGAGGTGCCTTTTTATGGTCCTAAAGAGTTTACCCCTAAAACTCTGGCCGGCTGGCTTCTTTCTTATCGCCGGTTTGGTTTTGATGGACTTAAGCCCAAAGTTCGTTCGGATCGGGAAAAACATCGAGTGCTTTCCCGGGAGCAGGAAGAACATTTAGTGGTTTTACGCAAGGAACTAAGAGATTTACCTGCTTCGGTTTTTTACGAGCGTTTGGTTAATAGGGGTGAGATTTTACCTAAGGATGTTTCCTATGCTACGGTTTATAGGCTACTGAAAAAGTATGGTTTGGTCGGTAATAAGTCCCCTAAATTCCCTGAACGCAAAAGGTTTTCTTATGATACGGTTAATGTTCTCTGGCAGGGGGATATGTCTGTTGGTCCGTATATTGTCCAGAACGGTAAAAAAATGAAGACTTTTCTTTTTGCTTTCATTGATGATTGTTCAAGACTGGTTCCTTTTGCCCAGTTTTTCTTTTCGGAAAAGTTTGAGTCTCTACGAACTGTGTTCAAGGAAGCGTTAATCCGCAGGGGTATACCTAAGATGGTTTATGTAGATAACGGCAAAATTTATCGCTCGGATACTTTCCAAATTGCTTGTGCCAGTCTTGGTATAAGCCTTTGATGCCCCCAGTAAGGGAAAAATAGAACGGTTCTTTGGTACGGTTAAGACCCGCTTTTTCCCTTTGCTGAAAGAAAAACCGGTATCTTCTTTAGAGGAACTAAACCGCCGCTTCTGGCAGTGGTTGGAGGAAGATTACCACCGCAAGGTCCATGCTTCTCTTGGTATGACTCCTTTAGATGTTTATTTATCTCAGGTAAGTCAGGTGCGTTTGCTCAATGACCCCGCTTCCCTTGATCCGCTGTTTTTGAAACGGGAAATGCGTAAGGTGAAACATGATGGTACTATTTCCGTTAATAATAAGCTGTATGAAGTACCACCCCGGTTTATTGGCCAGAAAATTGAAGTCCGTTTTGATGAAGATGTGGTTTATGTTTATGAAAATGGCGTAGCAGTAGATAAAGCTGTACCGGTTAATTTCGCTGATAATGCTAAAGTAAAACGCAATCGCTCTCTTTCTTTTCAGGCTATGCTGGCGGGAAAGGAGGGGTAATCGGTGTATCGAGCTTTTTATTCTTTGACCAAAGCCCCTTTTACTAAGGAAATCAAAACCGCTGATTCTTTTCCTTCTGCTTCTTTTTCCGAAACGATGGCCAGACTTGAGTATCTAAAAAAGACTCGCGGCATAGGCCTTATTGCGGGGGAGCCTGGGGCTGGTAAAACTTTTGCTCTTCGAGCTTTTGCTGAAAGTCTCAATCCTTCTCTGTATAAGGTGGTTTATTTCCCCCTATCCACCGGTACGGTTATGGATTTCTACCGGGGGTTGGCTATAGCTCTGGGGGAAGAACCTAAGTTTCGCAAGGTGGATCTTTTTCATCAGATTCAATCTGCTGTGGTAAGGTTTTTTCGGGAAAGAAAGATTACTCCGGTTTTTATCTTAGACGAGATGCAGATGGCTAAAGATCTTTTTCTCTGTGATATAAATATTCTCTTTAACTTTAGCATGGATTCGGAAAATCCGTTTATCCTGGTTCTCTCTGGCCTTCCGCATCTCTTAGATAAGCTTACCTTAAACCAGAATAGGCCTCTTGCCCAAAGAATCGCCATGAGTTATAAAGTTGAGCCTTTAACCATGGAAGAGGTAGCAAGCTACATCCAGCATCATATGAAGCTTGCAGGAGCTAACCATAATATTTTTTCCGAGCCTGCCATCGAAGCTAATGCCTCTTTATCCCGAGGCTGGCCCCGGCTTATCAATAAACTCGCCACTCATTGCTTGCTTTATGGTTTCCAGGCTAAAAAGGAAATCATTGATGCCGAGGTGGTTAGGTTAGCGGCTTTGGATGCTGGTTTCTAATCTTG
>NZ_BDJK01000070.1 GCF_001950255.1 Carboxydothermus pertinax | reverse complement strand
TCGAGGACAAGATTAATCAAAGCTTCAAGGCCAGGATTATCATTAGAAAACTTCTGGCGTTTAGAAACAATTTCACCAAGGTTGTCCATAAACTGAGCCTTAAAATCTTTCATACTAACGTCAATACCAACAAACAGAGTTTTCACAGAATCACCTCGCTTTCGTAAGGGGGTAATGAAAATTGCTGCTGGGTCCCAGGAATCATGGCCGATCAGCAACCTCGCCGGAATGAGCACTTAGCTTAATGTATCTTAATCCTCTAATTCTGCTGCAAATAAGAGGGGAAA
>NZ_BDJK01000069.1 GCF_001950255.1 Carboxydothermus pertinax | reverse complement strand
CAGGAATCATGGCCGATCAGCAACCTCGCCGGAATGAGCACTTAGCTTAATGTATCTTAATCCTCTAATTCTGCTGCAAATAAGAGGGGAAAACATTAAGGTGTGCAACCTACGCGTGAAAAGTGCGGACCATGAACTGGGGGTTACTCTTTACAAGAGGTTAAACCTCAAGGAGTGAAATACCTACCCAGAAACAATCTCACGAATATATTGTGCCTGGTCCAGCAGCAAAAAGAAAGTCTAATTTCCAGTTTTCAAAGAACAATTTTTTATAAAATCGAAACGGTTTTTATTACCGTTTAAAGATTATTTCTAAAATCATTATACGAGGAGT
>NZ_BDJK01000068.1 GCF_001950255.1 Carboxydothermus pertinax | reverse complement strand
TGTAGATAGGCCAGAGAATCGTTCACAATATTTTTTTAAGCTAAAACAGGCATTGAAAAAGGTGGGTATCCCTCGGGTATTATTAAAGTGGGAAAAAACTAAAAACCAAAAAGGAGGGACACCCACCTAATGAAATTATACCAAAAACTTAAATCTTCTGGTAATCCCACTGCTCCTGTTCAGTTGATTATTTCCCTTTTAGAAAAATACCCTGTCTCCGAAGTGGCTAAAATTGTCGGTGTTTCTCCTCGCTGGGTTTATAAAATCCGTCAACGCTTCATCCAGTCCAACGGCTCACTTTCTGCTTGTATCTTGAAAAAAGGCCCTAAAAATCCTATGCCTAATCGTACTCCTAAATACATCGAAGATTTAGTCGTAGAATTAGCTAAAGCTACTAATTTT
>NZ_BDJK01000067.1 GCF_001950255.1 Carboxydothermus pertinax | reverse complement strand
AGGAGTAAGGTCATTAATTGATAAAGATGCTCGAGTAGGATATAAATCTCAAACAGAAAGCTTTTTTGGTTATAAAGTAGAATATACTATGACAACCGACAGCAGACTTATCTTAGCAGTAAGAGTTTATCCTGGTTCTTATGTAGATGGAACAAATTTTGAAGAAATATTAGAGTTAGCATTAAGGACAAAAGTTAGCATTAAAAAATTTTTTGGAGATAAAGCTTACTTCAGAAAAATAATTTTAGATGCGATTAAAAAAATTAGTGCTAAGCCTTATATACCGGTTAGCGAGTCAGTTTATAGAATAGACGAAAACAAGTACAGCTATAATAAAGATTCTGACCAATGGTTTTGTGAATGTGGCAATTATACAGTTAAGAAAGAGAAGAAAAAAAGAAATGATGGCCGCCTTATTTTGGCGGTATATATTTAACAAAGAAATATGCCAAAGTTGTTCTAAAAGGCAAGAATGTATCAAGAGAAAATCCAAGCTCAAAGGGTTAGACATAGGAATTAACATCCCAGAGTTTTATGAATATAGCCAATGGACAAAAACAAAAGAATTTCAAGATAATTATGAG
>NZ_BDJK01000066.1:38545-41042 GCF_001950255.1 Carboxydothermus pertinax | reverse complement strand
AAATTATATCATAAATTTAGGGGCTATTGTTATTTTATTCTACATTTTCTATTTTTTATAATACTTTTTTCAGGGGTCTCGAACCGTCCCTAGAGGAGGTATTTTATGATTTATGTGGTAGGGTTGGGGCCGGGGAGTATGGATTATCTTCCCTTAAAGGGATACCGACTGTTAACGGCGGGGATGAAGGTATTTTTACGGACGGAAAAAGCAGCACCGCCGGAACTCTTAAGGGAAATCTCCTGGCAGAGCTTTGACCATTTATATGAAAAGTTTACTACTTTTGAAGAAGTTTACCAGGAAATAGTAAGAAAACTTCTTGGTGAAGGACAAAAGGAAGATGTTGTTTATGCGGTGCCGGGGAATCCACTGGTGGCAGAAAGAACTGTGGAGCTTTTACTTAAGCAGAATGACTTAGCGGTTGAAGTGGTAACGGCGCCGGGAGCATTAGAACTTGCCTTAACTGTCCTGAAAATTGACCCTGCTAGAGACTCGTATAAGGTGTTAGATGCTTTAACTACAAATGTTTGGGATTTTTCCAAAAGTGCCGTTAATATTATTTTTCAGGTATACGACCGGTTAATTGCCGGGAATTTAAAAGTAATGTTAATGGAACGTTATCCCGACGACTATCCGGTATATGTACTAAAAGACCTAGGGTTTCCGGAAGAAAAAGTTGCAGAGATACCTTTATATGAGTTGGACCGGCGGGAATTTGATCATAAAGTTTTAGTAGCCATACCGAAAATGCGCGACGAGCAATTTTGTGTCCAAAAGCTTGGAGAAATCATGGAAATTTTGCGGGGGGAAGGCGGCTGTCCCTGGGACCGGGAGCAAACCCATTCTTCGCTGAAGCCTTATGTAATTGAAGAAGCGTATGAGGTTGCCGAAGCTCTCGAGGAAGGCGACCGGGAGAAACTAAAGGAAGAACTGGGGGACTTGCTGCTGCAGGTGGTATTTCATACCCAAATTGCTAGGGAAGAAGGGACATTTACCTTTAAAGATGTGGTGGAGGGAATCTGCAATAAACTTATCCGCCGTCATCCTCATGTTTTTGCCGATGAAGATGTGAAGGACAGTGAAGATGTAAAAATTAACTGGGAAATGATTAAACAGCAGGAAAAAGGGAAAAAATCGGTAATAGAAGGGGTTGCCCGCACTTTCCCTGCCCTTATAAAAGCCCAAAAGGTAGGGGAGAAAGCCGCAAAAGTCGGCTTTGACTGGGAGAGAGCGGAAGAGGTTTTTAACAAGATTGAGGAAGAGCTTTTGGAACTAAAAGAAAGCTTGAAGGAGGCGACAAGCCGTCAGGAAGAAGAATTGGGAGATCTTTTATTTTCCGTGGTGAATCTTGCCCGTAAACTGGGGGTGGATGCGGAAGAAGCGTTAAATAAAACGGTGAATAAATTTGTAAAAAGATTTCTCAAAATGGAGGAACTTTCCCGGGAAATGGGCTTAAATTTGCAGGATTTGGATCTTAAAAAAATGGATGAGCTTTGGAACCGGGCAAAAAACCTTTAAAAAGATAAGATTTTTTTTGGTAGTTTGCAGGAAAATGAAGGATTTTAGCGAATTAAGTAAAGCGGTAATTAAAGTACATAAAAAATATTTTAAGGAGGGAATATAAGTGAACAAAGCTGAGTTAGTAAGCGTAATTGCTGAAAAAACCGAGATGACCAAAAAAGATGCGGAAAAAGCATTAAATGCGGTTTTAGCGGCAATTGAAGAAGCGCTGAAAAAAGGTGAGAAGGTTCAATTGGTCGGCTTTGGTACCTTTGAAGTTAAAGAACGGGCTGCCCGGAAGGGAAGAAACCCGCAAACCGGTCAGGAAATCGAAATTCCGGCTTCCAAAGTACCGGTATTTAAGCCCGGTAAACTCTTAAAAGAAATGCTTTAAGCGAGAAAAACCAGGTGTTTTCCAGCACCTGGTTTTAATTTTTTTAGGCTTTATGCCGAATACTCTTTTCGCATATCTCCTTCTCTTTTTGGGCAAAATAACCAAAAATCGAGGAGGGGTTTTATGCGGCTTTATAAAGGGCTAATCCTTACCTTAATTTTTGCTTTTCTTATTGCCGGTTGTACTCTGGCCCGAAAGCCAATCCCACCAATGAAAAAATACAGAACGGAGCCTACCGTCACCGTATTTTTTAACGATACCGGGCAAAAAAAGCGTATGAAGCTGGAAGAGTATATCGTTGGGGTGGTGGCGGCGGAAATGGAGCCCGACTGGCCGGTAAATGCTTTGGCTGCCCAGGCAATTTTAGCTCGCACTTTTGCTTTAGAAAATATTGAGAGTGGTAGAGTAAAAAAGCTTCACGGTACCGATGTATCTACCAATATAGAAGAAAGCCAGGCTTATGATGAAAAAAGAATAACCGATAAGGTAAGAAAAGCTGTACAGATGACCCGGGGGGAAGTGGTACTTTATCAAGGGAAGTTTATAAAAGCCTGGTTTAATGCCTGTGACGGAGGGATTTCGGCATCGGCTAAGGAAGGTTTA
>NZ_BDJK01000066.1:0-38397 GCF_001950255.1 Carboxydothermus pertinax | reverse complement strand
AACCGCCACTGGCGGGTAGAAGTTCCCTGGGAGGAACTAAGAAGGGCTTTAAAAGGGCAAATTAAACAAGATCCCGGCCCTAATCCTTCGGTAAAAATAATTTCCCGGGGTAAGAGTGGGCGGGTACTTATGATGCGGTTAGGTGCAATTACTGTCAATGCTCCAGCAATTAGATTGGCGATTGGGCCCGAGAAAATGCGGTCTACCCTATTAACTAAAGCTTCCATTGAAAACGGCAAGCTTATTATGGAAGGTAAAGGGTTCGGGCATGGGGTTGGGCTTTGCCAGTGGGGGGCCAAGAAAATGGCCAATGAAGGTAAAACTCCCGAGGATATTATCGGGTTTTACTATAAAGATATTGAGATTAAAAAACTTTGGCGGTAAAATTGGCGGGCATAACTTCGGTTGTGCCCGCATATTATTTTATAAGGCCGAAGGGGGGAGAAAACATGGACGAGACTGTTAAACATAAAGTGGAAATCCGGGACCGCAAAACGATAATTCTCACTGGAATAAAGCAGGTTTTAAGTTTTAATGATGAGGAGATATTGGTAGAAAGTGTACAGGGTTTTATCGTGCTAAAGGGAGAAGGCCTTTTTATTACGGAGCTAAATCTGGAGTCAGGAAACCTCACAGTAGAAGGCTTTTTAAAAGAATTTTCCTATCCCGAAGAAGGACCTAAAGCTAAAGAAAGGGGCAAAGGGGTTTGGGAGCGCCTGTTTCGTTAGAAACTCCTTTACGGGAAATTATTTTATTTTTCGTGGCCGTAGCTCTGGGGTTTTTCTTTTGCGGCCTTTATTTTTTGGAAAATCGTTTATTAAAACGTAAATACCGGCGAAAGAAAAAGTTCCTTCCCTATTTTATCGGGGATATATTTTATTTTCTTTTGGTGGGAAGTTTTCTTGTGGGGTATTTTCTTTTTTTAGCCCAGGGGGAAGTAAGAAGTTATGGCTTTCTGGGAATAATTACCGGAATAGTTTTATATTATTTTATTTTAAACAAAACACCAGTTCGAGAGGAAAAACGAAAATAAAGGCGAATAGAATTATTAAGATTTTGTCCACATTTTGTCCATAACTTGTCCAAAAGTTGTCCACAAGTGTTAATAAGCTGTGGATAAATTGTATATAAGGTGAAGATAAATGCAAATTGAGATTCGGGGAGCAGAAAAATTAAGTTTTCGGGAACGGCAAGTGGTAGTGTTAAAAGAAATGGGACATAGCAATGAGCAAATAGCCAAAAAGCTCAAAATTAATGTAAGTTCGGTGGCGACACTTTACAATCGAGCAAAAAGCAAAGGATATCAAGTAGTAATTGTGATTCCGGGCGATCATTTAGGGCTTTTCGATCCCGGTGAAGAAGGGGAGGATTAATAATGTCGCGATATTCTGCCGGAAAGGGTAAATATAAAGGGAAAAAATCTTTTTGGTCAACGGTTATTCTGCTATTTCTTTTATATATCATGGTAAGTTTTGGTCTGGAAGTACAAAAACTTTATATCATGCACCGGGAAGTAAAAGACCTTTCTGACGAAGTTTATGAACTGAAACTGGACAACGAGAAGTTACTGGCCGATATCAAAAGGCTTAAAAATAGTTCATACCTGGAAGCCAGGGCCCGGGAAATGGGCTTTGTAAAACCTGGAGAAAAAGTAATAGTGATTGAAAAGAAGGGACAGGGATCAAATGCCAGCGGTAATTGATATTGGTACTAATTCGGTAAGGATATTAGTTGGATACTTCAAAAATGGTCAATTGGTTGAGCAATATCGGGATTTAAAAACCACCCGTTTAGGGGAAGGGATAAATTCTGGTTATTTAAAAGAAGAAGCAATGGAGCGGACCCTCCGGGCAGTTTTAGAATTTATCGAAAAAGCCCGGTGTTTTACCGATGAAATCGTAATATTGGCCACCAGTGCTGCCCGGGATGCCAAAAATCAAGAGGTTTTTGTCCGGAAAGTAAAGGAAGCTTGTGGTACTAACCTTGAAATTTTAACAGGGGAAGAGGAAGCTTATTATTCTTATCAGGGAGTAAGGTATGCTCTATCTTTCTTAAAGGAACCTTCGGTTTTAGACTTAGGGGGAGGCAGTATTGAGTTTATCTGGCAGGAAGAAGGGAAGACTAGGTTTCAAAGCTTGCCGGTTGGCGCAGTAAGGTTAATGGAGGCTTCTGATAAGTTCCTGCTACTTCATACCCTCCGGGAATTTGTGCAAAAAATAAGTTCTTATCTAAAAGAACCGCTAGTGGCAGTAGGGGGGACGGCGACGAGTTTAGCAGCTATTGATTTACGCCTGGAACAGTATGACCCGCAAAAAGTAGAAGGCCACGTATTGTCTTTAAGTAGGCTTATTGAGCTTCACAATTTTTTAGAAAGCCTTCCTTTAGAGGAGCGAAAAATGGTACCGGGGCTTTTGCCCGAACGGGCCGACATTATTGTTTATGGCAATAAAATCTTAATAGAAGTATTAAAAACGGCAAAGATACCAAAGCTTATAGTGGGCGAAGGAGATTTGCTCTTAGGAAGGCTCAGGGAAATGATGGTGTCGAAAGAAAATAAGGTCTAAAAACTTTAAATTGACAAAAATTTCCTCCTTGAAAGGCTATAATTATCTAGGAGCCTTGAAAAAGGAGGATTTTTTTTGGAAACTAAAATTTATCCCTTTAAGCGAAAAAAAATAAATATAAAGTTTCATGACATAAAAAAGCCTGGCCCCAAGCTTAAAGTAAATATCAGCCTTCGAGATCTGGTGGTTATGTTATTAGCTTTTTCTTTGGGCCGAGCGTCTTTGGTGGGTGATTTGTATCCTTTTGGGCCAGCGTTTTTGGGGGCGGCGGTGGCGTATTTAGGTATAGGTGAGTCGCTCTTGGTGTCAATGTTTGTGTTCCTAGGGCAGTTGATGGTTTTATCCGAAGGGCTTTTTATGTTTAAATTTTCCCAGTATGTGGTTTTGTTTACCTTAGGAGGATTTCTCCTTAAGAACTTAAACTTTAAAAAAAAGGCTCTTGTTTTACCGCTGCTGGTGTTTTTGGTCATAGCCTTCTTTGGAGTGTATTTTGACAAAAGCTTTTCCGGAACTCCTCTGGATTTTGTTAAAATCGGCCTTGAGGCGTCCTTTGCTGGAGTTTTAAGTGTCATATTTTTCTGGGCTTTTCCAGTTTTAAAAGGTGGTCCGGGAAGAATTGGAGCGGGAGAAGAGTTTTTACCGGTATTGTTTGTGATAGGTACGGCGTTAATTGGTTTTCCCAAGCTTTTTTTAGGCCCCCTTGAGGTCAAAGGCACTTTAATACGTTTTTTAGTGCTCTTGACAGCTTTTATCGGGGGACCGGGATTGGGCGCGGCTGGAGGAGCTGTTTTAGGTGTTATTCTTTGCTTTGGAAATGGCCAGGCTTTAGCGGACATAGGAGTTTATACCTTTGCCGGGCTATTGGCCGGGATTTTCCGTGAGTTTAAAAGAATTGGGGCAGTGGTGGGTTTTTTAATGGCCGATGTGGCTCTGGCCTTTTACCTACAAAATCTCTCAACCATAAAAGCTTTTACGTACCAAAGTGTAGTAGCAGCCGGAATATTTTTACTTTTACCTGGAAAATATTTAGAGGGACTTAAAGAAGCCCTTGATGGTTTTACTAGGAAATTCAGGCTTTTCTTAGATCAGCCAAGAGAAGTTGCCAAAGAACGAATGACCGAGTGCCGGGAATTATTTTTGGATTTGGGAAATTCTTTCTTAGAGCTTGCGACTACTTTAGCACCGGAAGTAATTCCGGAGTTTCGCATTGAAGAGGTAGTGGAACGTTTTCCCAAAAAAACTTGCTCAACCTGTACATTTACCCGACTTTGCTGGGAACGGGAGTTTTTTGGAACTTACCATGCTCTTTTAGAAATGCTAACGATTTTAGAAAATAAAGGGCAGATTAATAAGTCTGATGTTCCCGGGTTTTTTTATAAACGTTGCCTCAGGATAAACGAGCTATTAAACGAACTTATTTGTGTTTACTTAATGGAGAAGGAAAAAAGCCGCTGGCAGAAAAAGCTTTTTGAAGAAGAACAGCTTACCAAGCACCAGTTAAAGGGAGTTGGTGAAATATTTTTAGAATTAAATCGGGCATTGGATTTGGATTTTCTTTATGACCAGAAAAACTCGGTAAAAATCTTTAGAAGGCTTTGTGAAGAAAATTTACCGGTAGTTACGGTTTTAGCCAAACCTTCGGGAGGAAGGGGACTTATGGTAGAAATAAAAACCTTAAAATGCCCTGGAAATAAACCCTGCCAGAACAAAATACCCCAAATCCTTGGAGAAGAGACCGGAGGCGAATTTATCCTGCTACAAAAACGGTGTGGGCAAAGAGACGGAGGGGAATGCAACTTAAACTACTTGCCTAGAGAAGAGTTAGAGGGTAGAATTGGAATTGGAATGGCGGTAAAAACCGGGGAAGCGGTTTCCGGGGATAGCTACCGGGTGGTCCGTTATTCCCCCGGGAAGCTTATCTTAATGCTATCCGATGGGATGGGTAGCGGGGAGCTTGCCCGCAGGGAGAGCAGTGCCTGCCTTATTATGGTGGAACGGCTATTATCCTTTGGTTTAAGTCCCCTAAAAGCCCTGGAGGCGGTAGATGCTTTAATTAGGCTAAAAAACCGGCAGGAGCGGTATTTAACCTTAGATTTAGCTTTGGTAGACCTTATAAGTCGTCAGGTAACTTTTTATAAACGGGGTGCTGTAACTTCTTTTTTAAAACGGGGAGCGGCAGTTGAAAAAATAGCTGGTGAAAATTTGCCTTTAGGTAGTGGTATTGACTTAAAACTAAAAGAGCGGTATCAACTCCTGTTTCCCGGAGACCTTCTGGTATTAATGAGCGATGGACTGTTAGATGCCCTCGGGGGAGAGGAGCGCGTAATTAAGATTCTGTTGGAGGAGGAAGATTTTTCTCCCGAACTTTTAGCCGAATATTTGCTTGCCCATGCTAAACTTCGCCATCAAAATGTAGTTTTTGATGACCAAACAGTAATAGTTGCCCGCTTTTTTGAAAAAACAAGGAGTGAACAGGTTGTACACCAAATTTCTCAGTACCGTTAGGAAATATAAAATGATAAATCCCGGAGAGAAAGTGGTAGTAGGGGTTTCCGGTGGCCCTGACTCCATGGCTCTCCTTTTTTGTTTGCTGAAGTATCGGGAAGAAGTAGGAATTGAGATTGAAGTTGCCCACGTAAATCATGGGCTTCGAGGTAGGGAAAGTGACCTGGATGAACAGCTTGTCCAGGAGTTTTCCCAAAAACATGGGTTAAAATTTCATACCAAAAAGCTTTGTTCCTTAAAAACTGCTACCGAAAACCTTCAAGCCGAAGCTAGGAGGAGAAGATACGAGTTTTTTTTCGAAATTCTGGAGAAAACCGGGGCTACCAAAATTGCTTTAGCCCATACCGCGTCAGATGTGGCAGAAACGGTGATGATGAATATCCTGCGGGGAGCTGGAACAGAAGGTTTATGTGGGATCTGGCCGGTACGGGGGAAGATAATCCGGCCTTTGTTTTCAGTCTTTCGCCGGGAAGTTATGGCTTTTTTAGAGGAAGAAAGAATACCTTATAGAGTTGATTCTTCAAACCTTGTACCAAAATACCTGCGCAATAAAGTACGCTTAAAGCTTTTCCCCTATATTAATGAAGAATTTGGCACGGATATTGAGGAGCGACTTTTTAACCTGGCCCAAATTAAACAGGAGGAAAACCAGGTCTTAGAGAAGCATTTAAAGGAATTATGGCAAAAAGTATATGGTTACGATGGACAGGGATATCTTGATGTAAGGATATTACAAAATTTATCCTCTGCTGAAGCTGGGCTTATTTTAAGGAAGTTCTGGGAAGAAGCTACCGGAACTAAAAGAGATTTGTACCAGGAGCATATTGAAAGTTTACTCGCGTTTTGTAGTGATTTAAAGGGCACCCGCTATCTAATGCTGCCCCGGGGTATTCGGGCGAGACTATCTTACGGTAAGCTTTATTTCGAAGCAAAGAATTTCTGGCAAAATATTAAGTTTTTTTATGAAATAACTCCTCCGGGCCAGATGGAAATTCCAGAAGTGGGGAAAAAGATAATAATAACCCCTGCCCCGCAAGATAACTTTGATTTAATGCTTAAAGAAAAAAGTTTAGTAGTAGTGCGCAATCGGAGACCCGGCGATCGTTTTACTTTTAAGGGCCATACCAAAAAGCTAAAAGAATGGCTAATTGACTTAAAAATTCCTAAAGATTTAAGGGACCGTCTAGTCATTCTTGAGATAAATGGTCTGGTGGCCTGGGTAGAAGGCTTGGGTCCGGGAGATTTATTTAAAAAAAGGATTTTCCAGAGCTCGCCGGCGTACAAGATAGACATCGAATTATTGAAAAGTTGTTGAAATTATGATAAAATTTTGTAGCATAGTGATTGGCAAAGTGAGAGGAGTGCGCAACTTTGAATAAAGTTTTAAAAAACCTGGCAATTTATTTGTTGATAGTGTTGGTTGCAGTAATGCTCATTACCTATTCCCGGCCATCGGCAACTTCAATTCGGGATATAAAGTATGATGAGTTTTATAATCTATTGGAAAAAGGTCAGGTAGCATCGGTAGCTATCCAGGCGGACCGTACGATCAATGAAATTTCAGGGGTTTTAAGGGACGGAACCAGGTTTAAAACCCGGGGACCCTTAGAGGATACCGAACTTTATAAAGACTTAAAAACGATGAATGTTACGTTAGAAGTTCTGCCGCCTAAAGAACCGGCTTTCTGGGCTAATTTATTAAGTTCCCTGTTACCGGTCCTTTTGATGATTGGATTATTCTTTTTCTTTATGCAGCAGGCCCAGGGCGGAGGTAACCGGGTAATGTCCTTCGGTAAAAGCCGGGCAAGACTTCATACCGACGAGAAAAAACGGGTTACCTTTGCTGATGTAGCTGGGATTGATGAAGTAAAAGAAGAACTGGTGGAAATTGTCGAGTACCTAAAAAATCCCCGGAAATACAATGAACTTGGAGCAAGAATTCCCAAAGGAGTTTTGCTTTTTGGTCAACCGGGTACCGGGAAAACGTTACTGGCCCGGGCTATTGCCGGTGAGGCGGGAGTACCCTTTTTTAGCATTAGCGGTTCAGATTTTGTGGAAATGTTTGTAGGGGTTGGTGCTTCCCGGGTCAGGGATCTTTTTGAACAGGCCAAGAAAAATGCTCCCTGTATTGTCTTTATTGACGAGATTGACGCGGTAGGGCGGCAACGGGGAGCAGGATTAGGTGGCGGTCACGACGAGCGGGAGCAAACTTTAAACCAGCTTTTAGTAGAAATGGATGGTTTTAATTCCAACGAAGGGATTATCATTATTGCTGCTACTAACCGACCGGATATATTAGACCCGGCATTATTGCGTCCGGGACGTTTTGACCGGCACATAGTAGTGGATACGCCGGATATAAACGGTCGTAAGGAAATCTTAAAAGTTCACGTTAAAGGGAAGCCCCTTGGGGAGGATGTGGATTTAGATGTCTTAGCCCGCAGGACTCCTGGCTTTACCGGTGCGGATTTAGCTAATATGGTTAACGAAGCAGCCCTTTTGGCGGCCCGTCGGAACAAAAAGATAATAAATATGGATGAAATGGAAGAAGCAATTGAAAGGGTTATTGCTGGTCCGGAAAAGAAAAGCAAAGTTATTTCCGAACGGGAAAAAAGACTGGTGGCATACCATGAAGCGGGACACGCCATGGTGGGTTATCTTTTACCCCATACCGATCCCGTTCATAAGATTTCCATCATCCCCCGGGGCCGGGCGGGAGGTTATACTTTGCTGCTACCCGAAGAAGACCGTTCGTATATGACTAAATCCCAGCTTTTAGATGAAATTACCATGCTCTTAGGGGGCCGGGTAGCGGAAGCCCTGGTGTTAGAAGACATTAGTACCGGTGCTCGTAATGATTTAGAGCGGGCTACCGAAACCGCCCGGAGAATGGTGATGGAGTACGGGATGAGCGAGGAGTTAGGACCCCTTACTTTTGGTAAAGGAACCGAAGCAGTATTTTTAGGCCGGGACCTTGCTCGGGATCGAAATTACTCGGAAGAAATAGCCTATACAATTGATAAAGAAGTGAGAAAGATTGTAGACGGCTGCTACAGTCGGGCCCAAGAGCTTTTGCAAACCAATTTAGATACTCTCCACCTGGTTGCTACCAGGCTTATGGAGGTAGAAACCATGGAAGGGGAAGAGTTTGAAAAGCTCATGAAAGAGCAGGGACTTGAAAAGCCCAAACTAAATGGTAACAAAGAATCGGACAATGATGGGGTGACTGAGGAAAATTTACAGGATTAACAAAGCCTCCCTAAAGCGGGAGGCTTTTTCCAGAATTCACGCTAAGGGGGAGAAGAATTCTCATGGAACGGACTTTTATCATGGTAAAACCCGATGGGGTGCAAAGGGGATTGGTCGGGGAAATTATTAGCCGTTTTGAAAAACGCGGGTTTAAATTAGTGGGATTAAAACTTATGCAAATCAGCCGGGAGCTGGCGGAAACCCACTACGGCGAACATAAGAGTAAGCCGTTTTTTGAGGGACTGGTGAACTTTATTACCTCGGGACCGGTGGTGGCCATGGTTTGGGAAGGAAAAGAGGTAATAGCCACTGCCCGGGAAATGATGGGGGCTACCAATCCCCTAAAAGCCCAGCCGGGGACTATCCGGGGTACCTACGGTATCGATGTGGGGAGAAATGTAATTCACGGCTCCGATTCACCGGAGTCGGCTGCCCGGGAAATTGCCCTTTTTTTCAAGGAAGAAGAACTTCTTAGTTACGAAAAAACTCTCGATACCTGGATTTACGAATAATACCATAAACCCCGTCAAAATTCGGCGGGGTTTTTTCATGCTTAAAACCTTGTAAAAAGCTTTTTCTAATTTACAGTAATTTTTGAAAATAATAAAATAAAAGTTAAGTAGAAAAATATTATACTATTTTATACTATATTTGCTATCATAGGGGTGAAAAAATGAACTATAACAACTGGGTTTACGGGCTAAACATTGTCTTGGGTGGATTTAGCGGCATAATTTACGGCATAGTATACCGTAATTTTATTGCTATTTTAACTGGCAGCATTTTGGTTTTAACAAACCTTTGGGGGTATTATTTTATCTACTTAAAAGAGAAAAAAGAGTTTGCTAAGATACTGGAGTTAGGGGTTGCGGCTAAAACCAAAAATTTACGGGAGCTTATAAATTACCAACCGCCCCAAAAGGGTTTTTTAAAGGAAATAGGGGAGACTTTTAGGTTTCTGGGGGAACAAATTTACAATGCTGTAAAATATGCCGGAGAGGATGCCCAGACGCAGTCGGAAATTATTGAGAGTTTAACTTCGGCCTTTGAACAGGTGGCTACCGGTACCCAGCACCAGGTGGGGCAAATTCAAAACTTAACGCTATCTTTAGAAAAACTAGCGCAGGAGATTAATGAAGTAGCTAAGTTAGCCGCTAATACCGAATTGCTTGCCCAAAGAGCCCGCGAGTTTACCCAAAAAGGAGTCAAACAAAGCGAAGTAGCTGGACAGGAAATGGAGAGCATAAATCAAAGTATTAATGATTTAGAAAAAAATTCTGCTAACATAGCTGCTATCTTAGAAGTGATCAATGAAATTGCCGATCAAACATCACTTTTGGCTTTAAATGCAGCAATTGAAGCGGCTCGAGCCGGAGAGGCGGGAAGAGGTTTTGCAGTCGTAGCTGATGAGGTAAGAAAACTTGCCGATAAATCCCGGGAATCGGTACAAAAAATCGAAGAAATTATTAAAGATGTGCAAGCAAAAACTAGTACCGCCGTAAAATATACCCATAATGGGGTGCTGGCTATTGCCAGCCTGGGTCAAGCTTTTAAAGAGATTAATAACCATGTCCAAGAAATGACCGGTTATATGGCGCAGGTTTCAGAAAAAACCGGGATTCAAGCTACCGCCAGCGAGGAAGTATCGGGGGCAGCCCAGACCATTGCTGCGGTGATTGAAGAAATTTCCGCAAGCACCCAGGAAATTGCCGCAACTTCCAGAAAACTTACAGAGATTAATGCGGCTTTAAAGGAACATGTGGCCAGTCATATTTTATAAAGGTTAAAACCCAGCACCTTTAGGGATGGTATCCAAACCCTAAAGGTGTTTTTTTAATCTGCAATTTACAACAATTAAGAAAAGTTGGTAAAATAAAAAAAATGAGGTGAAAAGATGATAATAAATAACTGGTACCAGTGGTTAAACGTACTTTTAGGTCTTACCGGGATTGGGGCGGGTGTTGTTACCGGAAATATTTTAGCACTGGCCCTTGGCGTTGGGTTAGGCCTGACTACCCTAGCTAATTATTATTTTATATATTTAAAAGAAAATGAGGAAAGGAAAAGGCTTTTACAATTAGGAGAAGCGGTAAAAAACCGGAACCTTAAAGAGCTTGTGGAGTATACACCGCCGCCAAAAGGCAGCTTTAAAGAACTGGGAGAAACCTTTAAGTTTCTCGGAAAAGTGGTTTATAACTCCATAAAATTTGCGGGAAAAGATGCCGAGACTCAAGCGGAAATCATTGCAAGCCTGACCTTTGCTTTGGAGCAGGTAGCCACAGGAACCCAGCATCAGGTAGGGCAAATTCAAAATTTAACCCTTTCTTTAGAAAAGCTTGCCCAAGAAATTAACGAGGTGGCCAGGTTTGCCCTTGCGACGGAAACCCTGGCCCAAAAAGCGCGCGAGCTTACCCAAAATGGAGTAGTACAAAGTGAAGCTGCCCAACAGGAAATGGAGGGCATCAATCAGAGCATTAACGAGTTAGAGAAAAATTCAGCCAACATTGCCGCAATCTTAGAGGTGATAAATGAAATAGCCGACCAAACATCACTTTTGGCGTTAAATGCGGCGATTGAAGCTGCCCGGGCCGGGGAAGCCGGGCGCGGGTTTGCGGTAGTTGCCGAGGAGGTGCGCAAACTTGCCGATAAATCCCGGGAGTCTGTGAAAAAAATTGAGGAAATTGTGAAAGCTGTCCAGCTCAAAACCAGTACTGCGGTTACCATGACGCAAAACGGAGTAATGGCCCTTGCAAGCCTAAGTCAAGCCTTTAGTGAGATTAACGCTAATGTTGAAGAGGTAGTGAGCCATATGGCCACGGTTTCCCAAAAAACCGGGATTCAAGCTGCGGCCAGCGAGGAAGTATCGGGTGCGGCTCAAGCTATTGCTGCAGTTATTGAAGAGATTTCCGCAAGTACTCAGGAACTAGCGGCTACTTCGCAAAAACTTAAGGAAATAACCGACGGCTTAAAGAAACGGGTTGCCAGTTACCAGCTTTAAAAAGCCATGGCCTAGGGCCATGGCTTTTTAATATCCGCCAAAGGTGTGGGAACTTAGATAAATACTGTCAATAAGTGATGCGGTTTTGGGCATATCTACCGCTGGCAGTCGGGTTCCATCGTGGCAGGAGGAGCAAAGTTGCCCCTGGGTAGTTTTAAGAGATTCCCCCAGTAAATTGGTGCCGTGGCTGTTGTGGCAGTCGTTGCAGGCTAAACTGCCGGTTTTATAATGGAGGCTTTGCCTGAACGCCGGATACTCGTTTTGAGCCCGGGCATCCCGGTAAATGCTATCTACGGCAGGATAGAACAAATTCTGAAGTGATAATATTGGTGTTGGATTTGAACTTCCTACCAGATACGGTCCTAAATTATCTGTACCGTAAATTGGGTCATTTAACCCCGGGATAAGCCCGTAAGTATACCAATCAACACTCCAGGGATAAACCCTCTGGTCTACGGGTGCTAAGAAGTCTTCGCGATAAGTAAGTCCCATGACCGTTTGCTGTTGATATAAAAGACTTACTCCCTTACTGTGGCACTGACCGCATAAACTCGAACGGAGTTCCGGGGTCTGATATTTAGGATTATAAATATTGTAGTGATTGGGGTTTTCAGTGTGGTTTTTACCGGGACCGTGACAGGCTTCACAGCCTACACCCCTTTCGACCAGTTCAAAACCGGTCACCTCGTAGGTCTGATTGTTCACCGAGGTAACTTTAAAGCCGGTGCCATGGCAGCCCAAACAGGAGTTTAAGTCATAAACTCCTGAAAATACGGTGAACTTCTTCGCGGGAACATTAAAGCTTCCCGAAAGAAGATTATAAGTTGTGTCATAAACCGCATAGCTCTGCAACCACTTAAAACCAACGCTTAAAGTGACTTGCTCGGGGTAAACATCCGCCCGGGTTGAATCAATCAGCCGATAGAGAAGGTTACCGGCGCTAGCCATTTTATCATTTAAGCCGCTGTAGGTAAACCGGTACCTAAAACCGTTAACCGACGGTTCCAAAGGATAAACCGCATCAGCTACTATACTATTAAAACCAAAACCAATGGTCCTTGCATGGGCAGTTTTTTGCCATCCCTCATAATAATTCTGGTGACAGCTCTTGCAGGCAAGGCTTCCCACGTACTGGCTGCTTCCCTGATAATAATTGGTAGGAGTAGGAGACTCCATAAAATACCCGGTTTTATCTGGATGGCACAAAACACAGCTTTTCATATTGGGAAGCCGTTTTAAAGCCGAGGAACCGGTGTTTTCATAGGCCTCTTCCGGTACTGTACCGGTTTTGAGCCAGTAATCTTGATTAACGCCATGGGCAGTATGGCAGGTAAGACAGTTAATTTTGGAAAAAGTCCCGGTAGTTGGGTCATATTCAAACTTTATGTTATAGGTTTGGGCTAAAACTGAGGCCTGCTCCGGATAGACCGTTAAGTCTACCGGGTGGCGGTAATTTTCGTAAAAATACGTTTGTAAATCCACTGTAGTTTTGTAATACGAAGGATGGCAGCTCGCACAAAACTCGGAAATCCCGCTAATATACGATATTTTTTCCGGTTTTCCAGGGTCGGTTGAAAGATAGTTTTCGATATCCATAACTACACGGATAGCCGGGACAAAATAAGCATAAAGGGGTACCGTGGGAGCATAGGTAAACTTAATTAACGTATAGCCCCGGGAATTATCAATAGTGTAGGAGGTAGGGTCTATTACTCCCTGGTCAGTAACAATCTTCGTAAACGGTTCGTATTCATAACCGGTAAGCCAGCGGTAGGGAGTGTAGGTAGTTTCACCAACTGAGTTAACAAAAGCCCCCGGGTAGACTGTAAATTCGGTACTGGAAAGCCCGGCCATTAAAACCCCTTCTTTTTTATTTAAATAAGCCTGTCCGTTGGGATTAGGGGATAAAAGCCGGGCATTGCCTCCGGCACCGTGGGGTTCATGGCAGCTGGTACAGGTAAAGGGGAAGCCCCAACGGTCAATAACTCCATCACCGTTTAAGTCCTGGGGAGAGGTATCGGTATAAACTTCTCCTGGTACTGAGGCTACTTCGACAATACCGCTTGCATTGTGGGCGGATAAAAAGTTTTCATTTCCCCTTCCAAAAAGGCCGCCGTTAGTAAAATTATTGCTATTTTGGATCTTGCCATCAAGAACGTTATAAGTAGTAGTGACAGTGCCATCGTGGCAGGCCATACACGTAGCGTAATCGGAATACCACTGCAAGAGGCCCGGACCTACTGAGGTATGAGTAGTGTGGCAGGATGCGCAGCTATCGGTATTTTTGGTAAAATTACTGTGGACCCTGTACAAGGCAGGGTTACTTTCATTGGGCAAATAAACTTCATAAGGGAAATTTGTAAGATTGTCCGGGTTAAAGGTAGAGACCATTCCATAGACATTGTTATAAACTTTTGTTTGAACTGGAAGGTAACTATTTTTTTGTCCGTTGTTGCCATAAACTGGCAATAAGTTGGCTTGTACGTTATTTGGTATTAAAATTATTGATATGAAAATCAATGGTAAAATGTATAAAAAAGCTTTTTTCATAGATGCCACCTATAAGTAAAAATGTTAATTTCTTAATAATTTCGCTAAAAAGATACAAAAATCCTTCTATTTTAAAATTATTATTTTTTAAAGGTGCTATCTTTTGGTAGCAGGATTTTTTCTAAGTTAAACGAATAGAAAATAAGGGAGGTAATGACTGTGGACGGTGAGAGAGCACTTAAATTTAAAATTCCTTATCTAGATGAAGCAAAGCCTTATAAAACAATGTGGTTTATTTTACTTTTAGGATTTAGCCTTTTATTTTTATTACCGCCTTTTTACCGGGGGCTATTTTTTGAATATGAACAGGAAGTAGCAACTCTCTGGGCAGTTATTTTAGTTTGGCTAGTTTATACTTTAGAGCTTGGGGAGAAAAAACCAAAGTTTTTACAGTTAACCTTAGATTACGCCGTGTTGGCACTCCCAATAATTTATTTAATTTCAATAATTAATGCGGCCAATATAGGCTTTGCTGTCGATGAATTTGTCCAAAACGTTTTGTACTTTTTGGTTTTCTGGCTGGCTACCCGCTTGGGAGCTGACCAGAATGCGCGAAGGGTTTTACTTCATGCGGTTTATCTGGCTGCAATTGGTGTATCCCTTGCAGGCCTTATGACGGCAACGGGAGTAATTAATATTCGAGATGGGTATTTAAGTGGTCGAATTTACTCTTCTTTTCAATATCCCAATGCTTTGGCAAGTTATTTAGCAGCGGCTTTTTTAATTGGTGTTTACCTGTGGGTAAGTTCCAATAAAGCTTTACGTTATTTTTACGGGATTGGAAACTATATTATTTTAACGGTACTTCTTGGGACCAAGTCCAACGGTGGCTTAATGGTATTTTTAGCCGTAATGGTTTTATACTTTATTTTTCAGCCGCCAGGGAAAAGATTTGCCATTTTCTTTCATTTATTTTTAAACCTAGCATTAGCTTTTGTGGTGATAAAAAGCTTTATATATCATGTGGATGTTACGGGTCAGACCAGGAACTCGTGGCTCTGGTTTCTAGTTGGCTTAATTATAGCAGTAATGATCGAAGTTATTATTCAGTTCCTAGTTTTAAATAAAGCAGTTATTACAACCTTTACAAAATACAAAAGACCATTAATTTATACGTTTATTGGATTTGTGGTGCTGGCTTTAATAGGCGGTTTGATTTTGGTTTTATCTAATGAAGTATTAAGGGGAAAAATTTACGAATTGCTGCGATTTCGTAACGCTAGTGAACGGGGTTATTTTTACCGGGATGCCCTGAAAATGTTTTTTAAAAGCCCTCTTATTGGCTGGGGGGGTGGAGGCTGGGGGGAAGCTTACCGGGCGTTTCAAAGTTATTTTTATATTTCCACCCAGGTTCACAGTTACTACCTGCAGCTCTTTGTTGAAACGGGAGTGTTAGGAGTAGCAACTATTGTTACCATAATCGGAAGTTTTTTCAAATACTTTATTTATCTTTGGAGAAAAACCAACGATTACTGGCTTTCCTTTGAGGTCGTTACCCTGGGAGCGGTAATTATAAATATTGCTGGTCATGCGGCTATTGACTTTGATTTATCGTTAGCCGCCCTTTCCTTGGTTTTGTTTTTAGCCCTTGGCTTTATAAGAACTCTATACTTCACTGCTATTTCTAAACCACTACCGGAGAAAAACAAAAGGAAAGTACAGTTTAACAGTATCCCCTATTTTACCTTAATCTCAGTTATAGCGATTGGGCTTTTAATTTTTGTGGGAATGCTTACTACTGCAAGTCATTATGAATATTCTGCATACAGCTACTATCAAGCTCAAGATTTACAAGGGCTAAAAAATGTAATGGAAAATGCTGCCCGCTATAATCCCTTTAATGCTTCTTATAATGAAAAGCTAAGGGATATTTACAAGTCTTTTGGTGATTTAAATAATGCTCTTCTCCAGGCAGAAAAAGCGGTAGCAAAAAGTAAGTATGATCCTTACAAAAAAATTGAACTATCTTATCTTTATTACCAAACGGGACAGATTGAAAAAGCAGCCAGCTTAACCGATAAATTTATTTCCGATGCTCCTTTTATGTCGGTAGTCTATGATGCGGCAGCGCGCATGAATATGATGTGTGGGCTTGCGGCAGTGCGAAGTGGAAACTTAGAGGCTGCTAAGGCGTATTTTACAAAGGTAATTAAAGTTCGCGATTGGGAAGAGAAGCAAATCGCCAAATATACTCCGGAAACTAAGAAACTTCAGGTAGTAGCTCCGATTTTAGAAGTATCACCGGAAGTAAAATTAAACGTAGGAATAGCATATTATTTCTTAAAGGACTATTCCCTTGCTCGGGAAAACCTATTGGTGGCAAAAGAAAAAACTGATTTAAAAGCGGAAAGCTTAATGTGGCTTACGATTTTAGAGACCAAAACTCAAAATAAAGATCTGGCAGAGGAGTATAAGAAGCAATTAGCAAAAGCTACAGGAGGGGCAGAATTAATTAATAAACTTGATGAGTTTTTAAAATTACCACAGGTTTAGGTGGGAGTTAATGAAGAAAAAAACCTTTATGAATATCTTAATCTGGGTGCAGTTAACGGTAATAGGTCAGGTAGTGTTATTTATACTATTACTTTCCGGAACAAAAGCGGCTCTAAATAGCCGCTTTTGTTTTTACTGTCATGAGATGCGCCCGGAATATTATACCTGGGAAGTTTCCACCCACAATAAAATAGAATGCTGGCGTTGCCATGTAACTTCTAGTCCACTTGTGCCCTTTTGGGTTAGCTTAAACGGCGGAACAAATTTTGTCCAACACCTAACCGGGCTATTTGAAAAGCCAATTAAAATCACTTATTCCCTAGATAATAAACGGTGCCTATCCTGTCATACTTTAGAATCGGTTACCCCCGGGGGTGATATAATCATACCTCATGACCGGCATCTTGCTCAAGGAGTGACCTGCGTTACCTGTCATTTTGGGGTCGTTCATTTTCAGGTAGCCGAAAGGGGTTTGACCCGGGGGAAGTACGAAAGCTGGAATCAAGCAAAAGCCCTTGCCGAGCGAAAAGAGATAAACCGAAAGCTTTTAATGGACGGCTGCATTAGCTGTCACCGAGAACGGGGTGTGTCTACTGAATGTCGCACCTGTCATTTAAAAATTAAGGCCCCCAAAGATCATAATGACCCTGCCTGGGAGGAAAAACATGGTTTGACTGCCCAAAAAAATGTTGACTACTGCATTTCTTGCCACCTGGGAAAAGAATTAATTCGGAGCGTTGCCTTTGACAAAAAACTTTACTGGTATACCCGGTTAAATCCTTTTTGCCGGGACTGTCATTTAAAAAGACCTCAGTTTCACTTAAATAACTGGATTCCCAATCATATTGAAGCAATTGGAAGAAAAGGGGAAGATTCCTGTTATGCCTGCCATGACATTGAAAAAGGAGAAGGTTTCAATAAAAATCCTGTATATTGCAATAAATGCCATAAATTTTATAATAAACTAAAATAGTTAATACATTTTTTGGCAGGAAATTTTTAACTCTTGTCGAATAGCTTTTTATAGGAGGCAGTAAGTAATGAAAGCACGGGCACCCACCCTTGGGGAAAAACGCACTAAAATATTGTTAGTGGTAAGTGGTGTTTTGTTAACTCTCCTGGTAATAGCTGTGAGTTTATTTGAAGTAACATCGCTTACCCTAACCTGTAAAACCTGTCACGAAATGCTTCCCGAATACTATACCTGGAAAGCTTCCAGCCACAGCGAGCTAAACTGTTTAAAGTGTCATGTTCAGCCGGGAATTGGGAATTTATTTAAATTTAAAGCCGAAATGCTAAACTTTGCCTACCTCCATTTTACCAAGAAGTATTTGCTACCAATTTCCTTAAAAAAAGACATTCCCCAGAGAAATTGCACTCGCTGTCATGGACTTAAACGGCCAATCACCCCTTCCGGAGATATCATTGTTCCCCATGATAAGCATAAATCGGCAGGAGTACAGTGTTTGGAGTGTCATAGAGGTATTGCCCACGGAAATATCTTAGACCGGCAGGAGACGATTGACGGGGATTTTAATCGTTGGAATTTAACCTATGCCAAATCCCAGATGGCTCCGGAAAATGTTAAAACCAAAATGACTTTGTGCATGAGCTGTCATGAACAAAGAAATATAACCCGGAAATGTGAAGCTTGCCACCGGGAAATCAGGCCTCCTAAAGACCACAAGGTACCAGACTGGCTAACAACTCATGGAAAATTAGCAAGAAAAGATTTAAAATACTGCGACCTGTGCCATTCTTACTCTAATACAGGAATTGAATATAACGAAAAAGATCCGGTGCGGGCCTACATAAAAGGAAACAGCTTTTGTTCCGGGTGCCACTCTAAGAGACCGGTAACCCATACCGTGGATTGGATATTTTCCCACGGCTTAAAACGGACGAAAAAGGATATACCCGACTGTCTTACTTGCCATGATTGGGGACAGCGTTCTCCTTTGATGACAAGCCAAAGGGTGATTGCTGGGGAACGGCAAACCTTGCAAGTACCTGGTGGACAGATTTTAGGAGAGAAAAAGACCTATTGTATTAAATGCCACAAAGGTCAGCATGTTAATTTCTTTACCTACCAGGTACAAAACCACCCGTTGTATCTTCCAACCGGTACAAAACTTCAGGGCTACTGTTTTGGCTGCCACAATGTTCGGCAGTGCTACCAATGCCATAAAAACGCTGAAGCGCTTTATAATGAGTTTAAAGAGGGGTTAAATAAACGCCAGAGTACACAAGAAATTAAAAATCCACATTTAAAGTATTTAAGAAATGGTGCTCAAAACCATCCGGTACCCTTAACGGCCAATACCAAGCGCGACAGCACTTGCTATCGCTGTCACAACCAAAAATACTGTACCGGTTGTCATAAAAATTAAGAAAAGGGGGATTGACCATGAGGACGGAGATTAAAACGGTAAAACCATCCAAACCGGTGCATCCGGTAGTAGCCTATCTTGTTCTTATTGCCTTTGCCTCTGCTCTTTTTGTGGTAGGGGTGATTATCGGCAAAGCCTTTTTCTGGGAAAACTATGATACCACTCCAATTGCGGACAGAATAATTGAAGTTGCCCAGCAAAAAGTTGCCAAAGATCCGAAAAACCCCAAAAATTATGTGGATCTGGGCTGGGGTTACTTTCAGAAAAAGGATTATAATAACGCTTTAGCTCAGTATAAGAAGGCCCTTGATTTGGACAAAAAATATTATCCAGCGTATTTAAATCTGGGTATTCTTTATATTGATACCGGTAAGTACGATTTAGCGGTTAACACCTTAAAGCAAGCGGTAGCTCTTCAGCCTAAAAGTTCCAATGCTCATTTAAATCTGGGAATTGCCTATAATAAGTTGGAAAAATATCAGGAAGCGTTAAAAGAACTCAAGGCTGCCTATGAGCTTTCCCCCGGTTCTACGAGGATAATTTATGAAATAGGTGTTGCCTATGAAAAGATGGGGAAAATAGAGGATGCCAAATACCAGTACAAGTCAGCCTTAGAGTTTGACCCGAAATTTGAAGACGCCAAAAAAGCATTAGAGCGGCTCAATAAAAAGTAGAGGAGGGAGAAAATGAATAGTTCCAATACTTTATCAGTAAGGCTAAAAGAAATTTTCTGGCGCTGGGATCAGGAAAAACTAAAGAAAACCTTAAAATGGATTTTCATAATTGAGGCAATATTTTTTATTATTTTTTACTTCTTAAACCGAAATCCAGTGCCCCAAATAATGCCGCAGATTGGACCACCTGGGCCGCCGGCCTTTTTGTATGCGCTGTACGGTACCGACCAGAACCCCTTTAAAAAGCCAATGGCTGTAGCAGTGTCGGGCAACCGGATTTATGTTACCGATACCGGAAACCAGCGGGTGCAGGTTTTTGACTACGACGGCAATCCCCTCTTTACCTTTGGTAAACCCGGTACCGATAAGGGGCAGTTTAAATTTCCTTATGGCATTGCCGTAGACGGGGACGGCAAAGTTTATGTAGCCGACATGTATAACGGAAAAATTTCGGTATTTAACAGCGAAGGGATTTTCCAGTACTACTTTGGCAGCCCTACTGATATCAGCCGTCCGGCAGGCTTATTTATCGCTGGCAGTCGACTGTATGTGGCAGATGTGGGTAAAAACAAAGTTATGGCCTTTACTTTAGACGGCAAGAAAGTACTGGAGTTTGGGAAAATGGGCACGGCTAACGGGGAGTTCCGGGCGCCGAACTGCGTCTGGGTGGCTAACGGTAAAATATATGTAGCCGACTCCGGTAACGACCGGGTGCAGGTGTTTAACCTCTTAGGAGGTTATGCCTATACCTTAACCGGCGGCAATAACAACGGTGAGACCTTCTCCTTTGTTAACCCCCGAGGTCTTGGGGTAAACGGTAGGGGGGTCCTGTATGTGGTAGATAATTTGAACAGCCGGGTTTGTGCCTTTGACGATCAGGGTAATTACCTTTTTACCTTTGGTGGCAAAGGGGCTGACTTAAACCAGTTTATTCTGCCAAATGGTCTCTTTATTGACGACCAGGGCCGGATTTACATTACCGATACCGTAAACCAGCGGGTTGTAGTTTATCAAAGTTAAATAAAAGTATTTAAAGGCTATCTCCAATTTAGGATAGCCTTTAATTTTGAAGTAGACTAAAAAGCCAGGCGGCTTTAAAATAAAAAAGCAGGAAACGCCCTCCTTAGGGTCGAATAGATAATTTAAGGAGGGATTTTTATTGGCTAAAAAACTTGGAATAGCAATCTTTTTTTTCATAATTATTTTTGGCATCATAGCGTATGGCTTTCGGGTCTGGGAAAAGCCGGATGAGGTTTTTGCGCGATTTGAGCTGGCGCTAAATCAGGGTGATAGGGTACAGGCACAGGGTTTACTTTCGCGAACCATTAAAAACGATATTTCCCAGGATAAACTTTCTTCGCTGGATAGTTTTGTCCACGAAATGGAAAAAAAGGGTTTGTCCTTTAAGCCCACTTTTCCTGAATTTTGCCGGGACTTCTTTTACCGGGAGTTTAAACGGGGAGTTTCTCAGGAGGATATGGTTTATACCGTGGAAATTGGCCTTATTCGCGAGTGGGGTGGGTGGAAAGTGGTGAGTGTGAGGTAATTCCCAAAAGGTTTTAAAAATTTGCAGGAAATCAGGGAAAAAGGGAGAATATATCATTAGTGTTTGATAATACAAGCGGGAGGGAAAGAGATGCAGCGCTTTTTGGTTGTTGCTTTTTTAGTACAATTACTTTTGTTAGTGACTTTGGGGGGAGCGATTGGTGCCGGACCCGGGGCTTTTGTGGATAAAGAAACGGGGATTTTAGTAAAAACTGCTACTCCAGAGGATACAGCAGTTTCCTTTTATGCCCTTTTGGAAAAAGGACGCTGGCAACCGGCGTATAGGTTAATGACGAAAATGTCCCGGGAAATGATTTCCGAAGCGGATATGGAGGCTTCGGTAAAACAGGTGAAGATTGCCAAGTCGCGCCTTATTAAAGTATTTCCAGCGGTTCACAAGGGTGAATTTGCTACTGTTGGCCATGTGCGGGTAATCCAGTTAGAAAACCAGCCTAACGAAATGGCCATTGTGGGGATTGCGGTTTTACGACAAAATCCGGAAACCCGGGCCTGGGAGATTGTTCGGGTGCCCAACGAAATAGAAAACGTTTATGGTGATATCTTGGATTTAATCTTAAAAACCGATGAAGAGATGAGTAAGGAAGATTTTGCCGGCGAAAATCTTACCCAGGAGCAGCTTACCCAGATCAAAGACCAAATTAAAGCGATGAAAGAAATGCACCTTGCTCAAAAGAAAGCTTTCGAGCAAGGTACCGTACCAAATCAATAATATAAATTTAAAAAACCCGCCTTAAGTAAAAAAGGCGGGTTTTAAGTTATTTCTGTGCCCAAAACACCAGATCCCGGCCTTCGAGGTCATAAGGGGCTAAGGTAAAATCCCGGTAAAAGTTTATTTTTCTAAAACCAGCAACCTCCAAAAGGGTTTTTAATTCGTCCACTGTAACAGGATATAAAAACATTTGGTCGGTGTAAATTTCCCCTTTTTGCGGAAAGATTAGTTCAATAAAAAAGCGTACTTGGGATCCTGTAAGCTCGTATCTTCGGCGGAATATTAAATCAAACTCCGGGAGTTTTTTTTCGGGAAAAGGATAAGTACCGGTATTTAAAAATAAAGTAAAGTTTACGATTTGACCAATTAATAGGCCGCCAGGGATTAAATGGTTGAAAAAATTGGCAAGGGCTTTTTTAATTCCCTCAAGTCCTAAAATTGGTAATGTATTTCCGATACAGTAAATACCGGAAAAAGATTCCTCTAAATGAAAAGAAGTAAGGTCAAGGGTAATAAATTTTAGATTTTCTTTACCCTGGGCCTTTTTCTTTGCAAGCTTAATAAATTCAGGATTTATGTCTATCCCCGTAATCTCAAAACCTTTTTCAGCCAGGGAAAGGGCGTAATTTCCGGTACCGCAACCAGCGTCCAAAAGCTTTTTTCCTAAGGTAAATAGCCTTTCTAAACGATCTACTACAATTAAATTTGCCGGAAACAATAAGTCGTAGTACTTATTTAAAAGAGAAAAGCCCATCCATCCTTCCCCCTTAGTGGGAAAGTTTATCGACCAGCGGGAAGTAAGCCTGCCAGAGCTCGGGCAATACCCGGGAGTGCCAGTGTCCGGTAAGCTCGGCGATAATCATGCCACCTATAAAAAAGCCCAGAAGCAGTAAAGAATACTGGATAGGAGTTAAAGTGATATTTGCCAATTTACTGCCAATTAACAGGGTATTTTTTACCGGGCAGGCTTTAAGGCAACTCTGACACAATGTACATTCAGGAGAAGTTACAGCTTTTCGAGTAGAAATCTTAAGATTGCTGGGACATATTTTATCACATTTTTTACAGGAAATACAACTTTGGTTATTTCTTTTTATAGTAATTGGCGAAAAAAAGGCAAAAATATTCATAAATGCGCCATAAGGGCAGAGGAACCGGCACCAGAAATGGGAAAATATAAGGGACAAAACAATTAAAACGAAGAGTACTTTTACGGTTAAGGCTGACGGGTTTAAAAAGAATTTCAGCATTTTTATATCGACAACAGCATTGTACGGTGATTGAACAAACTGCCAGGCAGCATCATAAGGCATGTCAATTAGAATTACTTTAATAAAGAACAAAGCAAGAAGATATTTAATGCTGGCAAGGACATAACCAAGCCAGGCAGGGATTATTAAATCCCCGGGAATTACTTTTTTGCGTAAATTGTATAAAAGTTCTGAGACTGTGCCGATGGGACAAATATGGCTGCAAAATCCCCGCTTAAAGAGAAAAGCTCCCAGTATAATTAAAATTAAGATTGTAAGGCCCGCCGGATGTACCGGGTCAAAAATTCCGGTAAATATATAGCTTTTTAGAGCTACTAGTGCGGAGATTGGCAGAAATCCTTCAATGGAAGGAAAGCGGTACTTTAAGGCTGAAGCTCCCTGGGTGGGGAAAAGAACTACTGCCTTATAAAAGAAAAATCCAGCTACAGCAAAAAAGACCAGGTAGTAATACTGAATAAACTTTCGCTGCAAAGCTAATACCCCCTTTTACCCGCGATTATAAAATAATAGTACAAATTTTTCTGTGATACTTCTCACAAACAAAAATAACCCTTGCTCAAAGAGTAAAGATGGTTTATAATAACAAAGGCAAGAAATGGAAAGCCTTTCTGCCGCAAAAGCAGAAAGGCTTTTTATGTAGTATGCGGTCGGTTGTCAGTGGTCAGGGGGCTATTGATTTTGGAGGGCTGGCTTCAGCCCGCATTAATATTCTTATGGTCTATTGGAGCTGAACCTACAATAATATTACAGGCTTAACTCCTCTTAAAGCATAACCTAAGAAAATTTGCCCAAATTAAAAATAAAAAAATAAGGAGAGTTTTAAATGGAAGAATTTAAAAAACTTGGTTTAATTCCGCCCCTTTTAAAAGCGGTAGACGAACTGGGGTATGAGCAGCCCACCCCGATTCAAAAAGAGGCTATCCCGCTGATTTTAGAAGGGCATAATTTAGTTGGCCAGGCTCCCACCGGCACCGGAAAAACGGCGGCCTATTTACTTCCGGTTCTGCAAAAATTAGCCCGGAGGAAAAAAGCCCAGGCGTTAATCGTTACCCCTACCCGGGAGTTAGCGTTGCAGGTTGCCGATGAAGTGGCAAAACTCGGGAAATACCTTAAAGTAAGAGCGCTTGCGGTCTATGGCGGTCAGGATATAGAGCGGCAAATCCGGGGACTTCGCCAGGGGGTAGAGGTGATCGTTGGAACCCCGGGGCGAATTTTAGACCATATCGGTCGAAAAACTTTTCCGGAAGCGGATATCAACACCGTAGTTTTGGACGAAGCTGATGAAATGTTAGATATGGGCTTTATTGATGATATTGAAGCTATTTTGAACCGTTTAACCAACCGCCAGCAGACATTATTGTTTTCAGCAACTTTGCCGGCACCCATTAAGACCATTATTAAAAAGTTTTTAGGGGAGTATAAAACGGTAAAACTAGTGGGCAAGGAAAAGACCGTGCCGGCTATCCGCCAAATATATTACGAGCTTCCTGAAGCGGAAAAGGTTGAAGGAGTTGTCCGGATTTTAAATAGCGAACTTCCGACCCAGGCCATAGTGTTTTGCCGGACCAAAAAACGGGTGGACGAAGTGGTGGAGCAGTTAAACTACCGCGGTTATGCCGCTAAAGGCTTACATGGGGACATGAGTCAGCGGGAGCGCACCCAAACTATTAAAAGCTTTAAAGCCGGGAAAACCGAGCTTTTGGTAGCTACCGATGTGGCAGCGCGGGGGCTTGATATACCTGAAGTTTCTCATGTCATAAACTATGACATCCCCCAGAACCCGGAAAGTTATATTCACCGGATTGGGCGTACCGGCCGGGCGGGTAGAGAAGGAAAAGCTATTACCCTGATTACCTACCGCGAGCGCAAGCTTTTAAGGGCCATTGAAGAAGCAATAAATAAGCGTTTATGGCGGGAAAGGCTGCCGGAACCCGTTGATTTAGAAGAGGCCAAATACAGGAAATTAGCAAAGAAAATTCGGGATACCATAAGCATGGGGGTACCGGCGGCGTTTTTGGAAATGGCAGCCAAACTTTTAGAAGAGGAAGAGTCGGACCAGGTTTTAGGTGCAACTTTGTATCTTTTGGAAAATCGGTCTTTACAGCAAGATATTTAAAGGTTATAATTAGTAAAAAATAACAGGTGGCCACTGGGGGTGCCGGAAAATCCGGCTGAGAGGGAGGCTTCTCCCAACCCTTAGAACCTGACCCGGGTAATGCCGGCGTAGGGAAAGTGGGTTAAATTGAAGATAAGCCCGTTTTCCGCTTTGCCGGAGGCGGGCTTTTTTGTACGGTGGCCGGGGAAAAGGAGGGTGTTTTATGAAAGGTTTAAATTTGCGGATGGTGACCCGCGGAGGGTTAGCTTTAGCGCTGGGGGTAGTTTTAAGTTTAATTAAAATCTGGCAGATGCCCCAGGGGGGCTCAGTTACGCTCTTATCCATGCTGCCGGTAATTTATTTTGCCTATACCGAAGGGCTTTTACCGGGGATACTGGTAGGCGTACTGTACGGATTAGTCCAGTATTTAATTGAGCCGTATTTTGCCCATCCCCTGCAGTTTCTTTTAGATTATCCGGTAGCCTTTGGAGCCCTGGGTTTAGCGGGTCTTTTTGCTAATAAGTCGCCGTATCCGGGAGTGGTACTGGCAATTTTGGGCCGGTTTTTGTCTCACCTCGTTTCCGGAGCGGTGTTTTTTGCCAGTTACGCTCCAAAAGGCCAAAATCCCTGGGTGTATTCGGCTATTTATAACGGAAGCTATCTACTGCCGGAACTGTTTTTAACTTTAGGGGCGGTTTTCTTTCTTAAAATATTTGAAAGATTGCGGAAGGTGGTGTAAATGCGAGTAGTGATCTTTGCCGGGGGTGAAGCCCCCGGCTTTTTGCCTGATATAACTTCTGATGATTTTCTTATTGCAGCGGATAGCGGAGCCCTTTTTTTACCAGAAGGACTACTACCAAATCTTTTGCTGGGGGATATGGACTCCTTACCGAAAAACTGGCAGGAGGAGTTCATAAAGAGAGGGGTTAGGCTTAAAAGTTATCCTACCGAAAAAGATTTTACGGACTTAGAAGCAGCGGTGGTCATGGCACAAGATATGAATGCTGAGGAAATTATAGTGGTAGGGGGGTCCGGGGGCCGAAGCGACCACTTTTTTGCTAATTTAATGCTTCTCGGGAGCTGTAGCCGACCCGTAACCTGGTACAGCTCTGATTTTATTGGATATTTAAACAAAAAACCCCTTATTCTAAAAGGAAAACCCGGGCAGTTATTTTCGGTAATTCCCCTCACCGGAGAAGTTACCGGTCTTGTCATTAAAGGTGCTAAATACCAGCTTTTTCGGGCCAATTTATCCTGGGGTACTACCTTGGGTCTCTCCAATGAGTTTATAGCTGATACGGTTGAAATTTCCTGGGAGGCCGGAAAGCTCATACTGCTGCAAATTTTCCAAAAATAAAAAGGTTTAAAATTTGCTAAAATTTGGTCCAAAACTACTTTTGAAGAGATGTTATCAAATACCCATAAAAACCTTACCGCAGTAGTGGTAGGGTTTTTTATTTTATTGGATAATAGATTTTTTTGAAAATATTTCTACTAAAAACAGCAAAATGTCAAGAGATAAAAGACTTAAATCATTTTATGCATATAAATAAAATTTATACCATAAAAAGCAGGGAAATCCATGAAAAAGTCGAAAAATGCATATTAAGGAAAAAAGGTGCAAGTTAATTAAGCAAATTTATTGAAGCTTTGTTTCTTAACACCCTAAAGGCTTAATCCCGGGAGGTGCTGGGCTATAAGTAAAGATTATTTATCGCCTTGCCTTTCCCGGTATTAATATTAAAAAACCGAAAGGAGAGGTGATGTAATGAGGAGGAAAAGCTTAATCTTTATCTTGCTGGCGGGCTTTGTACTCCTGTTTAGCGGTACCGCCCTGGCTGCAGACCACTCGCAGGGCAAGGATTGTTTATCGTGTCACCCGAAATATGATCATTCCAGGCTGCAAAAGTATGAGGGGTCAAAAACCTGTTTACCCTGCCATTCCGACCAGGTAAACGAAGTTATCCATTCGGACCACTACACCTGGCAGAGTAAACCGGTAAATCTTATTGATGCCTCGGGTAAATCCTGGCCAGCCGATAAGCCGGTAGGTAAACTTGGGGGGTTAAATGATTTCTGCATTACCCCGGATATTAACTTTTTGGGAATTTTAACCAATAAAAATGGCGTTAATGTAAAAGGTGGTTGTGCTCAGTGCCACATTGGTATGGGGGGAAATCCTGCTAAGCTTACGGAAGAACAAAACAAGGAAAATGTAGACTGTTTACTTTGCCATGCTGACTATGCGGTATATAACAGAAACCTTAAAACTGTAGTTTATGGTCAGGATGGAAAATATTATTATATTCCCAATACTGCGGTAATTGATATTGTTTACCTTAAAAAAGCAACGGTTGCTGGAACCGTTGATATCACTGCAGCATTAAAATCCATAAAGAAAACTCCGGATAATAAAAACTGCCTCCAGTGCCATGCTTTTGCCGGTGGTGGCGCTAACAACAAGCGGGGAGACTTGGAGCCAATTCACATGACCGATCCGGCTAAAGTAGATGTCCACATGGGTAAAGGATTAAGCTGCCTTAGCTGTCATAAAACTGAGAACCATAAAATTGCCGGTAGAGGTGTGGATTTACGGACCAACGAGTTAAACTATAACGTCCGTTGTGAAAACTGTCATACCACCTCGGTTCACAAAGGCCCTCTGGGGGCAACCTTAAATAACCATATTAAGAGCATCGACTGCACTACCTGTCACGTAACCGAGTATGCGATAACTCAGTCTACCGATGTTTTCCGGGATTGGTCGCAGGCGGAATATAATAGTGTTACCGCGCTTTATGAACCTAAGATTGAACGGGGCCAAAACTTAAAGCCGGTTTACCTCTGGTGGAATGGTACTTCTTATGCTCAACCGACCGATGCACCGGCGGTATTTAATAAAAATAACAAGTATGTACCGGACCGAACTACAAAACCTGATTACGTAACTTTGTTTGCCCCAATTGGTTCGATTAACGATCCTAAAGCTAAAATTTTCCCCTTCCGTTACCACTATGCTTATATGCCTATCGATCCGGTTACCGGTAAATTCTTCCCGGCATTAGCGGGTTATGTATTTATGACCGGTGATACTTTGGGTGGTTTTACCAAGGGGTATAAAATGTGGTTTGGGGTTGATTTAGTAACACCCGTGAAGTGGGTATATGCGGAACGTTATATGGGCTTATACCATGAAGTGAAGCCGGCAAGCCAGGCTTTATCCTGTACTAGCTGTCACAGTAACCGGGGCATTCTTGATTGGAAAGCTCTTGGTTATAAAGGAGATCCAATTCTTTATGGTGCCAGAAAGCTTGCTACTACTCCAGTAGTTAAAACTTATACGGTGACTAAAACTACTTATCTTTATGCGACTGCTTCTACCAAAGCTTTTAAGCTCACTACCCTTAAAGCTGGTACGAAAGTAACTTATGTAAGTACTTCGGGCAACTACTATAAAGTCCAGGTAAAGGTAGGTACCAATACCTACACCGGCTACGTATTAAAATCTTATCTTAAATAATAATATCTAAAATTTTAGATAAGAAAAGAGGGGTTAAAAACCCCTCTTTTCGCTGAAAATAAAAAATTAATAATACCATAAAAATATGCTGGTTTTAAAGGAATTATTACAATAAATGTCGAATTAAAGTAATATTGAATTAAAGTAATGTCGAATTAAAGTTATGAAAGGGGGTGAGACGGTGCAAAAAAGGCTCCTCTGGGTGATAATAATTGCGGCGGCAATTGTAGCGGTAGCAGCTCCTTTTGCTATACACGAAACCAGTAAACCAACTTTTTGTAATACCTGCCATTCGATGAAGCCGTATGTAACTGCCTGGAAACAGTCAAACCATGCAAAAACCGATTGTATGTCCTGCCACCGGGACCCGGGGTTTGTGGGACTTATGAAAGTAAAAGTTGGGGGGCTACGGCAGGTAGCGGTGGAACTTATCCAACGGCCAGATCCAAAAGAAATTAAAGGGAAGGCCGAAGTCCCCAATCGCCGGTGTGAATCCTGCCATAAATTATCAAATCTTTCTGGACCGGTGGGAATCACTTTTAGTCATGAACTCCATGCAAGTAAGAAAGGTTTACAATGCGTTACCTGCCACGGTGACTTAGTGCACGGCAGTCCCAAGACTTTAAAAATGCAGGATTGCCTAGATTGCCACAAAGAGAAAAATGGCCCGACAAAATGTGAGAGTTGTCACCAGGACAAAGCTACAATGAAACCCCAGAACCATGACGCCAGGTGGATTGCTGCTCATGGAACTGAGGCGAAAAAAGATTTAGCTTCTTGTACTACCTGTCATACTGGGGATTTGGGCCAAGAAAAATACTGTAACTCCTGCCATAATGGTGTGCAAATGCCCCACCCCGAGGGTTGGGCCAAAAACCACAAGGTTTCTGATGTAAAAGTATGCAATACTTGTCATGAAAAACCGGTGGAAGGTGGTAAGGCGCAAACTTGTATTAGCTGCCACAAGGTGGAAATGCCACATCCGACTTCATGGACTAAGGATCACGGTAAGTTTACCCTGCAAAATAAAAACGTAAACTGCTATTCCTGCCATACCAAAACCGAATGCAGCAGTTGTCACAAGGTAGATATGCCTCACCCTGCTTCTTGGCTTTCGACCCATGGCAAAACAGCGTTAGCTAAAGGGACAAGTAGCTGTTACGGCTCCTGTCATACTAAAGCAACCTGCGATAGTTGCCATAAAGTACCGATGCCCCATAGCAATAGCTTTAAGACTACAACTCACGGGGCTACTGCTTTAGCCAAAGGAAGCAGTACTTGCTATACCTGTCACAGCAAAACTGAATGTAGTACCTGCCATAATAATGTCAAACCCCATGATTCTGGATTTTTTGCAATTCATAGCAGTGAATACGCTAAAAATCCGGCAAAATGCAATACCTGTCATACCAATAAAACTACCTGCAACAGCTGTCACAGCAAAATTGGCCATACGGAAGATTGGATTTCCCGCCACGGTCTAGCGGTAGGGCAGTATGGCTCGGAGCAATGTGTCACCTGTCATGACCGTACGAAATTCTGTAGCAGTTGCCATCAATAAAAGATAAAAGGGGCTTTTCCGGGAAAAGGAGAAGCCCCTTTACTTACATTAAAGATAAAAGCTTTTGGTAAAATCTCTTCTTTTTTTCGTCAGTAACTGGATAAACTCCTTCTACTGGAATCCCCTGATTTTTGGCCAAAGCCAGTACAGCCTTTGTTGCTTCTTTTTCAATTAAGAGACAGGTGCCGCAGTCGGAGCGGATTTCTCGAGGTAAAGGTATTATTTGGAATTTTAAAGAATTTTTCTTTAAAACATCTTCCAATTGCAACAGGTGGTGAATGGACGGGAAAGTCAAAAAGATCAGTTCGGACATAAATACCCCTTCTTTTCGGCGACTCTAACATTATTATATATAAAATAGTAGAAAATGGGAAATAACAATTTAGAATAATTCTTCAATCTTGTTTTATAACCTAAAAGTTCCCGTCCCTCTTGAAAAACTTCTTAACAGCTTCCCTCAAAAGTGTCAAGACTGCCTTCTAAGTACTTTTCCACGGCTTTTTGGGCATCTTTTTCAGGAGTTAATACTGGAGTTATCCCGTGGGCTTTTAAGTCTTCCTGCATCCGCCAGCCCATACCGCCGGAAATTACCACGCTAACACCGTCGAAAGCTTTAATAATCCGAGCATGGCTTCCGCCGTGACCGTGACCGTGTTCGTGATGGTGATGGTCATGGTGGTGGTGATGGGAACCGTGAAAAGTATTTTCTAAAACTTCGCTGCTCACAATTTTTCCCTCTTCAACGGTAAAAATAATAAACTTAGGAGCGCTACCAAAATGAGCGCTGACATCCTGACCGGTAACTGACGCCACAGCAATTTTCATGTTTTTCTCCTCCCCTGGATTTTTATAAGTAAAGCTTCCTCCTTCAATTTTTAAAACATACCCGAGGATCAAAGCCCGGGCAATTTTTTCCCGAGCGGTTTTTAAGATCCGGTGAAAAGTAGGCCTGGAAACTCCCATTTTTTCGGAGGCCTCAATTTGCTCTAAGCCTAAAAGATCTTTTAACCTCACCGCTTCCATTTCTTCCTGAGTCAGGGTTATTTCTAAAAGTTCACTTTTTGGAATACCTGCAGGCTTAAAATATTTAACCGGTGATAAATATCCTACCTGGCGGCATTTTGGTGGCCGCGGCATGCCGCACCTCCTTTTTGAACATAATTTCATTATTACTATAACACAATAATGAACATATGTCAATAATAAATTAACCACCTAAGGTAATATCCTGTTCCTGATACCAGGAAAGGGCCTGGTAGAGGTGTTCATCTTTAAAATCCGGCCAGTAATCATCAATTACGTAAAAATCAGCATAAATCGATTGGATTGGTAAAAAGCCCGAAAGCCTACGCCGCCCGCCCCAGCGAATAATTAAATCCACCCGAGAGATGTCAGCGGAAGGTAGCGCGGAAAAACCTTGAGCTAAATGCTCGAGGTCCCATTTCCAGCCATAATTTACTAAAAAATTTACCTTTACTGAACCTTTGCCAAAAACCGTTCTTTTTTGGGTATAGGGTAAAAGTTCCGGGGGGAACTGGGGTGAGGAGGTATTTCCCACGACTAAAAGGGCCGCATCCCTTTGGGATAACCTTTTTACCGCTTCAACGCAGGCTTTCCGGAAAGCATCCCGTTGATAGCTAGGCCTCTTAGTGTTATCAACGGTGAAACCATAAAAGGTTAGTTCGGGAATACCCAGTGCTAAGCATAATTCGTAAAGGCGAATTCCGGGGTCAAGCCCAAAGAAATAGCCTTTTTCTTTAGTCATTCCCTGGGCTTCGGCCCAGCGGCGGTTGCCATCGGGAATTATACCTATATGTTTTGGTAAGCGCTTAAAAAAATAAGAAACCATAATATCCCTCCGGATTTATGGTTTCCTTCCCAGGGTAAAATTAATCATCAAAATTAGAATTAAGGCTAAAATTGCGCCGACGGCAAAAGTCCCGGCAGCGTTTAAGTAATGGCTAACAGTTCCGGCAAAAAGGCTTCCTAAAGGAGCAAAGCCGGCAAAAACGGTAGTATAAATGCTCATTACCCGACCACGGTAGGTATCGTTTACATTTTTTTGGAGATAAGAATTGCTACCGGAATTAAAGGCTATAGTAAAAAAGCCGGTTAAAAATAACAATACCATGGCCAGTATTGGCTTTTTTGCTAAAGGCATCGCCAGTTGCAAGAAAGCCATTAAAAAGGCACTGGTGTTAATTACCTTATTTAAATTAAGCTTTTTCGAGAAGGTAGCCATAGAGAGGGCTCCCATCAGTGCTCCCAGCCCAAAAGACGACATCATAAAGCCAAACATCTCTGCTGGAAGCTTTAGATCTATCCGGGCTAAAATGGGAATTAAAACGCTAAAATTCATAGCAAAAATGCTTAGGACTGCAACTACCAGTATTGTTTTTAAAAGCTTTTGGTGACTCTTTAGATAACGAAACCCCTCGGTTAAATCTTCCTTGAGGGAAGTAGGGGACGATTTTTTTCGAGCCTTTAAATTGTCCATAAGGAAAAGCCCTGCCAGTACGGCGGTAAAACTTAAAGTATTGATGAAAAAACAGGTAGCCGAGCCGTACTTAGCTAAGACCACACCGGCTAAGGCCGGTCCTAAAAGCCGGGCTAAGTTAAAGATGGAAGAATTTAAGGCAATAGCATTGGTTAAGTCTTCAGGGCCTACCAAATCAATAACAAAAGCCTGGCGGGTGGGCATATCAAAACTATTGGCGATTCCCAGACCAAAAGCGATAAGTAAAAGGTGCCAGTAGCTAATTAAGTGTAAGGATGTCAGAACGGTTAGAAACCCCGCCAGAGCCATCATAAAGGATTGGGTGATAATTAGAATGCGCTTTTTCGGGAAGCGGTCGGCGGCTACCCCACCAACGACAGACAAAAAAGTCATCGGCGCAAACTGAACGGCGGATAAAACTCCTAAAAGAAACGGGGAACGGGTTAGCTCTAAGGTAAGCCAGAATAGGGCTACTGACTGCATCCAGGTTCCAATTAACGATAAAGCCTGACCGAAAAAAAACAAGCGGTAATTTTTATGGGATAGGGCTGAGAAAGTTCTAAGTTTAATGGATAACTCTTTGGCCATTTAAACCCCTCACTTTTCCTAATACTATTTTAGCATATAGTTTCTTTAAAATACCAAAAATTTTGGGTAAAATAGGCAGTGGAAAACATTTAAACTTATGGAGGGATAAAATGGTGTTAAAAATTGATTTAAATAATGTTTTTCACCCTCTTCTTCAGGATGAGGGGTTAAAAGAACAGGATATTAGTAGTTTTAAGGAAAAATTTAATAAAGCCTTTTTAAATCTGCGGGAAAAAAAAGAAAAACAGGAATTGGGCTTTTTTCACCTGCCTTATTTTCCAGAAGAAGAAATAGTTGAAATTGAAAAAACCGCTCAGGAAATAAAGGAAAAGTTTTCTTATTTTGTTGTACTAGGGATTGGTGGTTCGGCATTAGGCCCGCTGGCGGTACATACCGCTTTAAATAATTTAAGGTACAATGAATTACCGGACGAGTTAAGGGGCGGCCCGAAATTTTATGTGGAAGATAACATTGATCCCGAAAGAATGGCTTCCCTCTTCAAAGTAATTGAACCGGAAAAGACTGTTTTTAATGTTATTACCAAATCCGGAGCTACCGCCGAAACTTTATCCCAGTTATTAATAGTTACTGAGCTTTTAAAGAAAAAGGTAGGACAGCGCTTTACTGACCATCTTATTTTCACTACCGACCCGGAAAAAGGAAATCTCCGGGCGCTGGCCCGGGAACTTGGGGTAAAAACCTTTGCTATTCCTTCCAATGTAGGTGGTCGTTTTTCGGAACTAACTCCGGTTGGCCTTTTGCCGGCAGCGGTTACCGGGATTAAGATCCGTGAACTTCTAGCCGGGGCCCGGGAGATGGCGGAAAAATGTGAACGGGAAAACTTGTGGGAAAATCCGGCGGCATTGGCGGCGGCTATTCACGTTTTGCTTTTAGAACGGGGAAAAAATATGGCGGTGATGATGCCGTATGCGGATAGTTTAAAATATATGGCCGATTGGTATGCTCAATTACTGGGGGAAAGTATCGGTAAAAAGTTAAACTGCCGGGGAGAAGAGGTTTATGTAGGACAAACTCCGGTTAAAGCTTTAGGGGTCACCGATCAGCATTCCCAGGTGCAGCTTTATACCGAGGGACCTTTTGACAAGCTTTTGCTTTTCTTGGAAGTGGAGAATTACCGGAATACGGTGGTGATTCCTCCGGACTTTCCGCAGTATGCCGAATTAAAGTTTTTAGGCGGGCATACTTTAAATGAACTTATTATAGCGGAAAAAAAAGCTACCGAATTTGCCCTGCTAAAAGCCAGGAGGCCTAATTATACCATTATCTTTCCGGAAGTAAATCCCTATACGGTGGGAGAGTTCCTCTATTTCCTGGAAGCGAAGATTGCTTTTATGGGGGAGTATCTTGATATTAACGCTTTTGACCAGCCCGGGGTGGAAGAGGGTAAAAAAGCTACTTATGCCCTTTTAGGGCGGGAAGGCCTTGAAGAAAAGCGGCAGGAAGTATTAAGGGTACAAAAAGACCCAAAATATATACTTTCCTGACCGCTGACCACAGTTTTACTAGGGTTTGCTTCAGCCAGCGTGATTTAATAATTTTCTCTTATAAACCGGTACAGCTCGCTAAAATCCCCGGAAAAGTCAGGAGTCCGGGGATTTTCCCTTTTTACTTCAAAATCTTTAAGTAAAAAAGTCTTTAGGCCTAAGTCCCTGGCTACCAGGTCCTCTGCGGGGTCATTGCCTATCATTAAACATTCCGAAGGCCTGGCGTTAATTTTTTCTAGTATTTCTTTATAGTAATTTGGATTTGGTTTACAGTAATGCATGTTGTCGTAATGGGTAATAAAACAGAAATATTTGGGAGATAAATTGGCCCAGGAAAGTCGTTCAACTATTGCGCTTTTAGGAAATAAAGCGTTGGTAGCAAGCACCAAGGTGTGGCCTTTTTTATAGAGGTAGCGAATCATAGGTCTAGCCAGGGGATGGGGCTTAAAATATTTTCCAATGTTTTTAAAAGAGGTGTGATAAAACTTTTCAAAAACATAGCGAAGTTCGGCAGTCCCGGGATAAACCCGGTCAAAAGCCTCCCAGAAAACTTCACTGTTTGTTCTAGCTCCAGTGTTTTGGACCATTTCCTCGGTGGCTGCTAAGATTGCTTTGATGGTGAGATCCGGGTCAAACTTCCTCCGTACATAGTTTTTTACTTCCTGTAGATAAAGTTTTAAAAAATAGTCAAGATTTAACGGTAGCAAGGTGCCGTCTAAGTCAAAAAGTATGTAAGCCATCTCGCTCTCCCTCCCTTAAACAGTATTTTATCATAAAAAGTAATTTCGCAAGAGGTCTTTTACCCGGTTGGTGATTTGAAAAGCCCGGGTGACTAAAGTTTCGTCTTTATTAACCAATGAGCAGCGGGCCGGGGAGAGGGCTGATTGAAATAGAAGCATTTCCCGGTTAATTCCCCGGGATATTAAATCTTCAATGAGTTCTTTCATTAAAAGAAACAGGGAGTTACTGGTTTCGTTTTCAGCTACTCCTTCCCAGGTTGGTACAATTCCCCATACAATAACCGCACCGCGTTCTAAAAAGGTGGCAATTTCGTTTGTATAGAGCTTAAAGATTGGCCCGTTAGTGAAAACATCCAAGGAAAGAATTTCCAAAGGCATGGTGAGGAGAAAAGACCAGTCGGGATTGCCGCAGAGGTGCACACCTTTGGGACCTTCTATCTGGGATAAAAAAGAAAGGTATTCGCTGTGGGCTTTATGATTGGGATAGCCCGAAAAAGAATTAAAGATAAATTCCAGGCCAGGTTCATCAAACCAGATAAAAGCCTGGTTATTTTTTTGTTGTAGCTTTTGATACATAATATTGGCCTTTTTGGCTAAAAAATAAAAAAGAAATTCTTTAATTTCATCGTTATATAAAATGGGAGTTAAGTTTTTATCGGTAATTTTCAGACCATAGCTAATGGGGCCAATTAACTGCCCCCGGATAGCAGGATAGCCCGAGAGGTCTTGGGCTAAAAATTTTTCATAGGTTAAGGAGTAGGGGTGGGTAAGGTCAAACAATTCAGGACTGCTTTCGGCTTTTTCTAAAAAATCAAGAAGTTCTGTCCCAAAAACGTCAGTATCAAGGATTATTTTTTCTTTTTCTTGATCGATAAGAATTCCGGGGAAGTTTTGCGATGCCTGGGCATACATGTCCTCATAAAAGCTTAGTTTAGGTAGCTCGGGGAAGAAAGGTATATCTAGGGTTAAAGCAAGAGATATTGCTTCATCGATATTGGTATGGGGCATAATCCCCATAGCGGTCGTGGCAAAAGGGGGAAATTTTAACATGTTTTTACCTCCTTGGTTTTTTATATATTTTAATGCTTTTTAAACTATATTTAAAGCAAAAAGGTAGGAGATAGTATGCGAGGATTATTTTATCTTAGTATTTTCTTAGTGACAATTTATACTGTTTTTTTCTTATTAGGTCTGGGGACTGTTCATGCTTATTTAGATAGCCCTAAATTCTGTTCTAGCTGTCACGTAATGGAAAAAGAGTATCAGGGATATTTAAAAAAGCCTCACAGCGGAAAGGTAAGCTGTGGGGGATGCCATTTACCGGCGGGGTTTCCCCGGTACGGTATTGAAAAAACTTATTCGGGAATTAGAGATTTTCTTTCTTTTTCTTACCGTACTTATCCTGATGTAATTAAAATCTCTGCTCGTTCGCAAAAAATTGTGGAGGAAAACTGTCTTCGCTGCCATCAAGGGGCTACGGAAAAGCTGTTGGGAGTTGCCCAGCGGTGTACCTTTTGTCATCGCCAGGTATTTCACTGAGAACTGTTAGGAGGGGATAATTTTGACTCGCAAAATAACTTTTGGAATTATTATAGTTGCTCTAATTTTGCTTGCGGGAACATTTGTAGCTTACTTTACTGCCAAAAACGGTGTTCCCTATAAAACTTTGACAACCGGTTTTAAAAAAGATGAAATTGACCCCCAAATGTACGGAGAAAAATTTCCGGTTGAATATAAATATTACTTAAAAAATAAAGAAATGGCTTTGGCTCCCAGTAAGTACGGAGGCTCGGTAAAAAGAGACCACCTCAAGGAATTTCCTTATATGAAAACCTTATGGGCGGGCTTTGCCTTCAGTAAAGAATATACTGAAGACCGGGGTCATGTTTATGCCCTGGAAGATGTTAAGGAAACCAAAAGGATTTCCGAAAAAACAGCTTTAGCCTGTATGACCTGTAAATCTTCCCAGGTACCGGTTTATATGGACAAATGGGGAGTAGATAACTTTTATAAAGCCAGATTTAGAGAAAAACAAAATCTTTTCACGATACCGATTGGCTGTTATGACTGTCATGACGCTAAGACCATGAAGTTGCGCATTACCCGGCCGGCGTTAAAAGATGCGTTAAAACGAATTGGCCGGGATCCGGAGAAATTTACGGAAAAAGAACTACGAAATTACATCTGCGCCCAGTGCCACGTAACTTATTATATTGACAGGGAAACAAACCGGGTAATCTTTCCCTGGGATGGGGGAGTAGATCCGGAAGATATGTTCCGGCATTATGAAAAAAGAAATTTCTATGAGTGGATCCATCCTTTAAGCGGCACTAAAATGCTTAAATCCCGCCACCCGGAGTTTGAAATGTTTTCGGGGAGCGTGCACAGTGCAGTGGGGCTTACCTGCGTTGATTGTCATATGCCGTACGTTTATGAGGGTGGCAAAAAATATACCAGCCACTGGTGGACTTCTCCGTTAAGAACTTTAGAACAATCCTGCCGCAAATGCCACCGGGAAGAGGAGGCTAAGCTTAAAGAGCGGGTCTTTTACATCCAGGACCGAACCTATGATTTACTAAATCGGGCGGGGAAAGCCAATGAAGAAGCTATTAGAGCTATAAATGAAGCAGTATATTCTCCGGGGTCAGATAAAGCTTTAATTGAAAAAGCGCGGAAGCTTCACCGGGAGGCCCAGTGGTACTGGGATTATGTCAGCAGCGAAAATTCCATGGGCTTTCATAACCCGGAAAAAGCCCTGACTACGCTGGGTAAATCCATTGACCTTGCCCTTAGAGCTAAAGCTACCGCCCTCCAAGCCAAAAAGTGAACAAAAGGGACGGTTCGAGAGGACTGAAAAAGTAACATTTTTTAGGCGCAAATTGGCTTTTTATAGCTGTAAAATCTTCCTTTAAACAAATATTT
>NZ_BDJK01000065.1 GCF_001950255.1 Carboxydothermus pertinax | reverse complement strand
AATAGACTTTTTTCTAGAAGTAGGGAGTCCACCGAATTCTTCACCATTATCAGTTTGGAAGAAGAGATGTTGATTAACCCCAAGAGCTCTTAACCAGAAAGCTACCAGAAGCAAGAAAGATAAACCGTTTTTAAAAGTAAGTTCATTAGCAAAAGCAATAAAGCGAAGCCGGGATTTAACATCAATAGCTGTGAACTGATACTTAGGCAATTTATTGCGGAAAATAGCGGCATAAGCATCAGAAGGAAGGGCAGATTGGTCAGCGATGTGCTTAGAATCGATTTG
>NZ_BDJK01000064.1 GCF_001950255.1 Carboxydothermus pertinax | reverse complement strand
CATTACATCACTCCTTCTGCACGTAATTTTTGACGCACGTTTTCTTCTGCGTCAGTAAGAACGTCAGTGTTTCCTGCGCGTACACGCAAGGTAAACGCGAACAATTCAGCGGCTTTAACCGGACGCTCGACGCCATTAATAATGTTTTCCGTAAATTCAGCGCCTTCCATGATAGACGACCGATTAGAGGCGTTTTATGATAATCCCAATGCTTTGCGTGACTATTTTCGTGATATTGGTCGTATGGTTCTTGCTGCCGAGGGTCGCAAGGCTAATGATTCACACGCCGACTGCTATCAGTATTTTTGTGTGCCTGAGTATGGTACAGCTAATGGCCGTCTTCATTTCCATGCGGTGCACTTTATGCGGACACTTCCTACAGGTAGCGTTGACCCTAATTTTGGTCGTCGGGTACGCAATCGCCGCCAGTTAAATAGCTTGCAAAATACGTGGCCTTATGGTTACAGTATGCCCATCGCAGTT
>NZ_BDJK01000063.1 GCF_001950255.1 Carboxydothermus pertinax | reverse complement strand
GGGGCAAATAATCCCAGGGCAAGGAAGAGATATCGAAGAGGTAATTAAGATAAAGGGAAAAATGGTCTAATAAGACTACCGGGAAAGCGCCAAGAGCAGGATTAAAAGATTTTAAGAAGCTTTTAAGGGCGGAAATAGGTGATTTGCCGCCCATATTTTTACCGAAATGAGGTCTGCGATAATTAAAGTAAAGGAGCCAACTCTGAGCCATTTTAAAGAAGGCAGAACGGGAAGTAACTTTTGCAAGATTGATAGAGTAGAATTCTTCATCATCAGAGCGATGAGAACGTTCAACAAAAGTATTAAACTGCTTTTGACCAGGAGGGATATTTAACAAAGAAATGTTCAAGGGATCAAAGATAAACTTTTGCATAATAGACTTTTTTCTAGAAGTAGGGAGTCCACCGAATTCTTCACCATTATCAGTTTGGAAGAAGAGATGTTGATTAACCCCAAGAGCTCTTA
>NZ_BDJK01000062.1:83509-85083 GCF_001950255.1 Carboxydothermus pertinax | reverse complement strand
TCTTTTACCGTCAGGTTTTCAAGGTTTTGCATAAGTGATCATCTCCTTAGTGGTATTATTTACCACTTACACAAAACCTTAAACATTCTCCATTTTTTTCGTGTAATTAATTCAATTTCGGGACTAAATATAAAATTAGTTCATTGTCAATCTTACAACTAGATCAACACTGGATCAACCAATTTACCAAGTTGTATCTAGCTTTTATTTCCAAAATTGTGCTGTGAAAGTTGAGTTATAAAAATAATGCTGTTGATTTTATTTAATATTGTCACCGCCGGTATATAATTGACCCAGGAGCAACGAAAAGGAAATGACCCACCCCCTGGTGAAATATCCCTCTGATACCACTGCAAAGGATCGGAGGGAAATAAATGCTCGGGAGTGGATCTATTATCATGTTACATGAATTAAAAAGAAGCGGCAAGAGTATTCGTGCAATCGCACGAGAAACAGGACATTCCAGAAATACGGTAAGAAAATACCTCAGAGCAGAGGGCATTCCTGAAAGGAAGCCCCATCCCAAAAGAGGTTCAAAGCTTGACCCATACAAAGATACCATTCAAGAGCTCATGAACCTGGGGATATTCAATTGCGAAGTCATTTACGAAAGAATCAAGGAAGAAGGCTACACTGGCGGCCGCACTATTTTAAGGGACTATGTAAGACAATTCAGACCTCCAAAACAGGTTCCTGCCGTATGCCGCTATGAAACCAAGCCCGGCCAGCAAGCCCAGGTCGACTGTGGCGAATACACCTACATTGACGAGGAAACCGGTGAAATACGTAAGCTTTACGTCTTCGTCATGGTGCTGGGCTATTCCAGAGCCATATATGTGGAATTCACAAACCGCTGCGACGTCCATACCTTCATCCGCTGCTTGATCCACGGGTTTGAATACTTCGGCGGAATAACCGACATAGTTCTTACCGATAGAATGAAAACCGTAATACTGGGCACCGGTGAAAACAAAAAGCCCATATGGAACCCTACCTTTGAAGACCTTGCGGCAACCCTTGGATTTATTCCTAAAGTGTGCAGGGCACGGCGCCCCCAAACAAAAGGCAAGGTGGAAAGCGGCATAGATTTTGTCAAAAACAACTTCCTGCCGGGTAGGAAGTTCGTAGACTACGGTGATTTAAACCGCCAGGCAATAGTATGGTGTGAAAAGAAAAACAGGAGAATACACGGCACTACCGGGGAAAGGCCTATTGACCGCCTGAAGAAGGAAAACCTCAAGCCCCTGCCTGCCCTTGATAAATACCAAAAATTCCTGGAAGAAGCAAGGAAAGTTCACAAAGACGGCTTTTTGAGTTTCGACGGCGTAAGATATGGCGTTCCCTGGCAGTATAGCGGAAAAGAGGTGGTGGTAAGGGATAAAAACGGTAAAATAGAAATCCTCTATGAGTGGAAGGTGATAGCTGTCCACGAAAAGCATTACCGCTCAAGGAGCACCGTTTTTCTCAAAGACCAGTATAAGGGTCTAAAAGAAGCAGAGGGCATGTTTTATCCCAGGCCGAGGGCGATCAAGTTATCTTCCCTGGAAGTTGAGAAGCGTCCTCTGGGGGTTTAC
>NZ_BDJK01000062.1:83161-83499 GCF_001950255.1 Carboxydothermus pertinax | reverse complement strand
TTGAAAGGGCCCAGCGGGAAAATAGCACATATCTTGATTTCTTAAATGATCTGCTTGAAACTGAACTTGCCGAAAGGCAAAGGCGAAATGTCTAGGTAAGGTCAAAACTTGCCCGGCTTCCGTATAAAAAGACCCTGAAGGAATTTGACTTTACCTTCCAGCCCAGTATCGATGAAAAACTGATAAGAGAGCTTGCCACAATGGCCTTTGTCCACCGGGCAGAAAACGTAATATTCCTTGGGCCTCCTGGAGTAGGGAAGACGCACCTTGCCGTAGCCCTTGCTATAGAAGCCCTATCTCAGGGCATATCAGTTTACTTTACGAGCCTTTCCAGGCTA
>NZ_BDJK01000062.1:82761-83151 GCF_001950255.1 Carboxydothermus pertinax | reverse complement strand
TGCCACAATGGCCTTTGTCCACCGGGCAGAAAACGTAATATTCCTTGGGCCTCCTGGAGTAGGGAAGACGCACCTTGCCGTAGCCCTTGCAAAAAAAACCAGGGTGGGTCAATTTAAAACCGTTGAAAATGGGTCAATTTAAATCCGCTATTGACATTACCGAAGACTTTCCCACAACAACGCACTTTGATTGTAACTTATCTTGGAGCTTCAGTAAAGGAGTATTTAGAAATTTATTTAAATTTTTTGGAAGAAAATCAATGGTATTGCCCGGCATGTAGTGCAAAGATGTCTTTTCATGGGTGGTATCGACGAAAAATAATAACCTTGGATGGAACCGTTGTTAGAATTTCCATAGCCCGCTATCGCTGTCCTAACTGCCGGCAAACC
>NZ_BDJK01000062.1:70464-82751 GCF_001950255.1 Carboxydothermus pertinax | reverse complement strand
TTTGGGGAATGGGGGGAGCTCATGGGAGACCCGGTGCTTGCCACTGCAGTGTTGGATAGGCTATTACACCATGCCCATATAATCAACATAAGAGGCAACAGCTACCGCCTAAAAGACAGGTTAAAAACCGGTCTCTACGGTAACCCACATATCAAAGCTTAATTTTAAAAAAAGCCAGGGTGGGTCAATTTAAATCCGCTATTGACAATATAAAAAATTGAATCAAGGTTGGTGGGGAATAAATGTTAAATAAAGTTAAATGGAGACTTAAATTAATAAAAGATAAAATTTTTTTAAAAGAACCATATGTCCAATGGAGTAGTTTATTAAATGATATACTGTCTAAGCATTTAGAAATATCTATCAATCTTGTTATTGAGGAATATGATTATAGGTTTGTTATAGTAAGATTTCCTGATGATTCGAAGTTGTTTTGGCCGAAAAACTTTAACATAAAAACGTTGGAATATACATTTGTTGAGTTAAATACGGAAAATCCTCATAATTATTTTCAATTTTATCAACCAGATAAAAATGATATTGTATTTGATGTTGGAGCGTGTGAAGGATTATTTTCTTATAAAATAAAAGATAAAGTAAGTAAAATATTTATATTTGAGCCTATACAAAATTTAGTGGGTGCGTTAAAATTAACTTTTAAATATGAAATAGAGATGGATAAGGTGAAAATTTTTAATTTTGGCTTAGGAAATGAAAATATTGATAAACTTGAATTTTATATCAATACGGAAGTTATTGGGGTAAGCTCATTTTCGAATAGAAAAAATATTGATCAAAGCAAAATTGAAAAAATTGTTTCGAGTATTAAAACATTGGATAGTTTTATTGATGAGAATGAAAATATTAGCAAAATTGACCTCATTAAAGTTGATATTGAGGGATTTGAAATGGCTTTTTTGAATGGGGCAACAAAAACAATTGAAAAATATTGGCCAAAATTTTTAATTTGCAGTTACCATAAGCCTGATGATTATTTAAATTTAAAACAATATTTTAAGTATTTTGATTATAAAATAAAACATTCGAAGGCTATAAGATTTCTTGATGGGGGAACTCCTACATACCGTTATACACTTGTTTATGCTTATAAATAGATGTATCGGTTAAATAGACAAAAGGTTTATAAAATAGTTTATTCTAATATAAAGAATATTTTTGTTTAAAAATATTAAACGCAAGAGATGGCTTTTTTGCTTTTACTTACTGTGTTTGAAGTTTTTTTGTGGTAACATAAAAAATGAATATAAAAATTTTCAATATTATATAATTTTTTGATCTCGTAGAAGTAATTTAGATCTTTGGATGAGAAAAAATGTTTGGGATGTATAAATTAATTTAAAAAAATTACCTTTTTACCCCTTAAACATGATATAATTTTATCAAGTTAAGATTTTCAATAAATTTTTTGTAAACCAACAAATAAGTTACATCTTATGGCACATATTTTAAAACTGCTGCACACGCTTACCTAAACTTTTTAGTTCGAAGAGGGATAAATATATGAAAAAAATTTTAATTTATATTCCATCATACAATAGAAGTAATAGCTTAATTAAACAATTAAGTAGATTAAAAAATTTAGTTTATAATGACAATGTAATTGTTTATATTAGTGATAATTGTTCTACTGATAAAGATTATGATTCTGTAAGAAATTATTGTGGAAAATACAATAATATTATTTACGACCGAAATCCTGCAAACATTGGGGGAAATGCTAATATAGCAAAAGGCTTTTTATTATGTGATAAGGCAGAATATATTTGGATATTAAGTGATGATGACATTTTAAAAGATAATGTTTTTAATGAAATTTTAAACTTTCTTAATTACGATATTGATATTTTAGTATTTTCACATAATAAAAATATTCAAAAATTTAATATTGTGGAGTACACAATAAATGATATTTTTTATCTTTTTAATGATATTTCTTGTATAAGTAATGTAATATATAAATCAGAGCTTATAAAAGAATATATAAGATATGCTTTTGAGTATATGTTTACATGTTTTCCTCATCTTGCAGTACTAATTAAAACGCTAAATGAGAGAAAAATAAAAGCTGGAATATTAAAAAGAGAAAAATATTTTGAACCGGATTTTTTGCCACCGGTTGAAGGTAATGTTGGCTATTCAAAAAGTTATTTTGGATTTGTTTTTTTAGCAGAATTATTTAATGATAAAAAAATTAAAAGAAAATTTATCGATTCATGGATAAGTTTTTTGTATTTAAGACACTGGTTTTTAAAAAGTAGAAATGCTCAAACTTATTCTTTACTTGCATATTATTATATAAAGAAAAATAAGTCTTTTTTTAAAATGTTTGATTTAAAATTGATAGCATGGAAAATATTAACCCCTTATTATACGAAATTAAAAAAAATAGGTAAAAAAATTCTTGGCAATAGAAAGATATAAAAACAAAAAAGCATGAAAAATTAATTAGAATAACAAAATATGGAAATTAAATACAATTTTGAAAAAGCGGGGGATTATTTTTGAAAAAAGCTCTAATCACAGGTATTACCGGCCAGGATGGTTCATACTTAGCTGAATTGTTATTGAGAAAAGGTTACGAAGTGCACGGTATTATTCGGCGGGCAAGTACATTCAATACTCAGCGGATTGACCATATTTATCAAGACCCACATATGCCCAATACAAGGCTTTATCTACATTATGGCGATTTAACCGATGCCGGACAGTTGACAAATATTATTTACAATATACAACCGGATGAAATTTATCATCTTGGCGCTCAAAGTCACGTTAAAGTCAGTTTTGAAATGCCAGAATTTACCGGAGATGTTACTGGACTTGGTACTACAAGAATTTTAGAGGCTATTCGCAGAAGCGGAATAAAAACCAAGTTTTATCAAGCTTCAAGTTCGGAAATGTTTGGTGCAGCTCCGCCACCTCAAAATGAAGAAACCAAATTTTATCCTCGTAGTCCCTATGCAGCTGCTAAAGTATATGCCTATTGGATGACTGTAAACTATCGTGAAGCTTATAACCTTTTTGCTTGCAACGGTATATTATTTAACCACGAATCTCCCAGACGGGGTGAAACCTTTGTTACCCGAAAAATTACCCGGGCCCTGGCTAATATTAAGGCTGGTAAGCAAAACAAACTTTATCTGGGGAATCTTGATGCTAAAAGGGACTGGGGATTTGCTCCTGAATATGTCGAATGCATGTGGTTAATACTTCAGCAGGAGAAACCAGATGATTTTGTCATAGGAACTGGTGAAACCCATTCGGTGCGTGAGTTTTTAGAAGAAGCCTTTTCCTATGCAGGACTTGACTGGCGGGAATATGTAGAGATAGACCCGAGATACTTTAGGCCTACAGAAGTTGATTATCTTTTAGCAGATAGTAGCAAGGCCAAAAGGATATTGGGCTGGGAGCCCAGGGTAACTTTTAAAGAACTTGTGAGAATAATGGTAGATTACGATTTAATTCAAGCAGGACTTGAACCAATTGGTGAGGGTATTAAGATTATTCATGAAAAAGGTTTTGACTGGACAAATAACAAACTTACATTAGGTTAAGGTGATTTATATGGAAAAATCAGCAAAAATCTATGTGGCAGGGCATACCGGATTGGTAGGCTCTGCCCTTTTACGAAAATTAAAGCAGGAAGGCTATGAAAACATAATAACCCGGACAAGTAAAGAATTGGATTTAAGAAAACAGGATGATGTTTTAAAATTTTTTGAGAAGGAAAAACCCGAATACGTCTTTTTAGCTGCAGCCAAGGTAGGAGGGATTTTAGCAAACAACACCTTTCCTGCTGAATTTATATACGACAACCTGATGATTGAAGCCAATATAATTCACAGTGCATACCTAACAGGAGTTAAAAAACTTTTATTTTTAGGAAGTTCCTGCATTTATCCCAAGTATGCACCGCAACCTATAAAAGAAGAATATCTATTGGATAGGAAATTAGAGCCAACCAATGAACCATATGCGATAGCCAAAATTGCCGGCATCAAGATGTGTCAGGCATATAATAGGCAGTATGGAACAAACTTTATTTCGGTGATGCCGACAAATCTTTATGGACCAAATGACAACTTTGATTTACAAAATTCTCATGTACTACCTGCGTTAATTAGAAAATTCCACGATGCCAAGGTAAATAATAGCCCTGAGGTAGTTCTTTGGGGAACCGGTACTCCTAAAAGAGAGTTTCTTCATGTAGATGATTTGGCTGATGCTTGTTTATATTTAATGCGTTCTTATAATGATTCAGAAATAATCAATATAGGTGTTGGGCAGGATATATCGATAAAAGATCTGGCTAATTTAGTTAAAAATATCGTTGGTTATACTGGAGAAATAAAATGGGATACCAGTAAACCTGATGGTACTCCACGAAAATTACTGGATATTTCCAAATTAAAAGCCTTCGGTTGGGAAGCAAAGATTTCCCTTGAAGAGGGAATAAAAAGTACTTATCAATGGTATTTAGAAAATGAGGAAAATATAAAGAGAAAATAAAGCTCAGCGTGGAGGGAACAAATGAAAGTTAATCCTTCTATCTTCCGTGAATACGACATCCGCGGTATAGCCGAAACGGAGCTTAATGACGAAGTAGTAAGATTAATTGGACAAGCTTACGGCACTTTTTTAAAAAGATACAATATTGATATAATTACTGTCGGTGGCGATGTCCGTCTATCCACCGAAAAAATAAGAAAAAGTTTAATTGAAGGAATTATCGCAACCGGGATAAACGTTATTGATATAGGTATTGTTACCACGCCTCTTTTTTATTACAGCCTCTATCATTTTGACGTAAATGGCGGGGTAATGGTTACAGGAAGCCATAATCCTAAAGAATTTAACGGCTTAAAACTTGCCCTTGGGAAAACTACTATTTACGGTGAACAAATCCAGGAAATAAGAAAAATAATTGAAGAAAATAGGATAGCATTGAGTGAAAATCCGGGTAAAGTTACTCACGAAAATATTGGTCGTGCTTATATTGAGATGCTTACCTCAAAAATAAAACTTGGATCGAGAAAGCTTAAGGTAGCTGTTGATGCTGGCAACGGAGCGGCCTCGGACTACATCGTACCCTATTTAGACGCCCTTGGTTGTGAAGTTATACCATTATACTGCCAGCCTGATGGCAATTTCCCAGACCACCATCCCGACCCGGTAAAAAGAGAAAACTTAGTTGATCTAGTAAAGTATGTTCGCGAAGAAAAGGCTGACCTGGGTATTGCTTTTGATGGCGATGCCGATAGAATTGGAGTAGTAGATGACAGGGGGGAAGTGGTCTGGGGCGATAAGCTCATGGTCTTATACTGGCGGGAGATATTAGCCCGGCACCCGGGCGAAACGGCAATTGTCGAAGTAAAATGCTCCCAGGCATTAGTAGATGAGATAATAAAACTTGGAGGAAAACCGTACTTCTATAAAACCGGACATTCCCTTATTAAAGCTAAGATGAAAGAACTAAATGCTCTGTTTACCGGTGAAATGTCCGGCCATATGTTTTTTGCTGACGAATATTTTGGCTTTGATGATGCCTTTTATGCGGCAGGAAGGCTTTTAAGGATCCTATCCAATTCCGATAAAAAATTGTCCGAGCTCTTGGCTGATGTCCCGGTATATTACAGCACAGCCGAAACCAGGATTGATTGTTCTGATGAACTAAAGTTTAAGGTAATAGAAAAGATAAAGGAAGATGCTTTAAAGCAGTACGAAGCCATTACCGTGGACGGTATAAGGATACTTTATCCTGATGGCTGGGGACTGGTCAGGGCCTCAAATACCCAGCCGGTCCTGGTGGCAAGGTGTGAGGCAAAAAGTCCAGAAAGATTAAAAGAAATAACAACTGATTTAAAGCAAAGAATTATTAATGCAGGGTTAGAGGATTTCGAGTGGGAGTATTAAAAAAATTAGGTGGTATAGGCATGAAAGCGATAATCTTAGCAGGTGGGAGTGGAACAAGACTTTGGCCATTATCCCGAAAAACCTATCCCAAACAGTTTTTAAGCCTTGGGGATAAAGAATCTTTTTTGCAGAAAACTGTTAAAAGGATTTTGAATGTTTTAAATCCGGAAGATATTTATATTATTACCAATAATGACTACAAATTTCTCGTTAAAAACCAGGTAGAAGAGATTAACTTTATCTTAGGAGAAAATATTTTGTTAGAGCCGGTGGGTAGAAATACTGCCCCAGCAGTAGCCCTGGCGGTAAAATATCTTTTAGAAGTAAAAAAAGTAAATGAAAGCGAAACCATATTTATTTCTCCTTCCGATCATTTAATTAACCCCCAGGATGCTTTTGGTGAATATCTTTTAAAAATGGACAACCTTGCCCAAGCAGGTTTTCTTGGTACTTTTGGTGTTAAACCTACAAAACCGGAAACAGGATATGGCTACATAGAAAAAGGAGAAGAAATTAGTGAAGGTTTTAAAGTAAAACGGTTTGTAGAAAAACCAAATCTGGAAAAAGCAGTAGAGTACTTTCAAAGCGGAAACTTTTACTGGAATTCCGGGATGTTTGCATTTACTATTGGAGATATATTGGAAGAATTTAAAAAACATGCTCCGGATATTTACGAAAAAATAGAGGGAAAAAGTTATGAAGATGTTTTAAATACTTTTTCGGAAATGCCGGATATTTCTCTGGATTATGCGGTGATGGAGAAAACGGATAAAGCTGCAGTAATTCCTTTAGAACTGCAGTGGTCTGATGTGGGATCCTGGGAGAGCATTTATGAGCTACTGCCTAAAGATGACGATAATAATGCGGTAATAGGAAATGCTCTGACTATAGAAACTAAGGATAGCCTGATCTTAACCGAAAAAAGACTTGTTTCAACTATAGGTCTTGAAGGGATTATGGTAGTAGAAACTCCGGATGCCCTGTTAATCGCCAAAAAAGGTGAAGCCCAGAAGGTAAAAGAAGTAGTTAGTAAGCTTAAAGAGCAAAATCTACCCCAATCAGACGAGCACCTTACCATCCACAGGCCCTGGGGGAGTTATACTGTATTGGAAGAAGGGCCAAGGTATAAAATAAAACGTATCGTGGTAAATCCCGGGCAGAAGCTGAGCCTTCAATTTCACTACCACCGGAGTGAACACTGGGTGGTGATAAAAGGAACAGCGCTTGTTGAAATAGACGGTCAGGAAAAGTATGTTTACGAAAACGAAAGTATTTACGTACCTCCAACCAAGGCGCACCGCCTGATAAATCCCGGCAAAGTGCCTTTGGAAATAATCGAAATTCAGGTGGGCAGTTATGTGGGAGAAGATGATATAGTGCGGATGGATGATCTTTATGGAAGATTAGAAAGAGTTTAAGAAAGCATGGTGATTACTAATGAAAAAGTATTTGGATAAAATACGTGTAAAATTAGAAAATGTTACTAAATCAACAATTGGAACAATTAAATATAAAAAGATTAATAGTGAGGTTTTAATTGAAAATTTAGTTGATGTATATAATTTAAATTCTAACAAACCAAGAATATTATATGTTGCAATGAAATGGGATTATGGTGATAGGAATCGGGGTTTGAGCTTTGAGGAATTAAATTTTTTTTATTCATTGCTTTTCTCAGGATATCCTATTATCAAATTTAATTTTGATAGAATAATTCAGGAAATAGGGGTTGAAAAAACACAAGAGCTTTTATTTGAAACAGCTTTTTTATTTTCCCCGGATATCGTTTTTCATTTTATTTTTAAGGATGAAATACAGCCGGAAACATTACAGAAAATATCTAAAAAATTAAATATAACAACAATAGTCTGGTTTGCAGATGATCATTGGCGATTAAATTCTTTTTCCTTGCAAAAAGCGCGTTATTATGATTGGGTATGTACTACATTTGATGCAGCGGTCCCTATTTATAAAGAAAATGGAATTAAAAATGTTATATTAACTCAGTGGGCAGCAAATCAATACATTTATAGATACTTAAAATTACCTTATAAATATGATGTTTCGTTTGTAGGTCAACCTCATGGTAATAGAAGACAAATAGTAAATGAATTAAGAGTAAGGGGTATAAATGTGGCTACTTGGGGATATGGATGGGAAAATGGAAGAGTTTCGGTTTCGGAAATGATTTTAATATTTAATCAAAGTAAGATAAATTTAAATTTAAGTAATGCATCAAAAAATATAAATATTAATCAAATAAAAGGTAGAGATTTTGAAGTTCCAAGTTGCGGCGGGTTCTTACTAACTCAACATAATGATAAACTGCAGGATTATTTTAAAATTAATGAAGAAATTGTTACTTATTATGATATTGATGATTTAGTTTACAAAATTAAGTATTATTTAGAGCATGATGAAGAAAGGGAAAAAATTAAGATTTCTGGATGGCAGAGAGTTTTAAGGGATCATACTTATGAAAAACGTTTTTCAGATATTTTAAAAATTATTAAGGGGAATGTAAATGATTAGATGTCCAATTTGTGGAGTAGCTACTCAAATTAGTGAAAATTTTAAAAAAGATTATATTTTATGTCAAAATTGTTTTTGCTTTTTTATAAATAAAAGCCATATAGATGATGAAACTGAAAATAAAAGATATTTTGATAATTTCTACTCTTTAAATTTTTATAATGATAAATTTAAAGTAATGATAGGGAAAATATTTAAAACAATCGATTATTTGCTAAAATTTTACAATACATATAACTTTAAGAATTTTGAACAAAAAATTTTGAGATTAATTAATGATAAAAAAATTTTAGAGATAGGTTTTGGTGAGGGGGATTTTTTAAAGAAAATTTTAGATAAAGGGTATAATGCTTATGGATTAGAAATTTCAAGTAGTGCTGTTGAAAAATTCAAACAAAAATATCCAGAGTATAAAGAAAGAGTATTTCTTGGTAATATAGATACGGTTAATGAAAATTATGATGTAATTATTGCAAGAGCAGTTGTAGAACATATTGATGAACAAATTGCTTTTTTTAAAAATATAAAGAATAAATTAAATAAAAAAGGATTATTTATTTTTAGCATTCCAATAACAAATAAAGCAAAACGAAATATAAAATATGAATGTGATATAAATTTTTGGTTTCCCTATCATAGAGTTATTCACTCGGAAGACAGTATTAAATTACTAGCTAACAAAGTTGGGTTTAAAATCTTTTATATTCATAACTATGATTATTTCGATTACAGATTAATGAATCTTTATTTAAAAAATGGTATTCGCGACATTGCTTTTTATCGTAACCCTTATTTCAAGGTTAATGGTTTTCCAAATACTAATACGTTTTTATTACTATGTTTTAAAGCACTTTTTATTAATTCTTATACCTTGTATGCGAATATAATTTTTCAAAATGAAAACTAAACCAAATACCTTTTAAAACACCTTTAAGTGGCGATAACGATTTCGTAAATAAACATGAAATGAATGAAAGAAAAAAATTTCCGCATAAACTAATGAAAAAAAATATATGATTTTTATTTTTTAAAATTTTAAATATTTGTTTTTGATTAAACACCTTAGCCGCCATTAACTTTTCCAAATCCGGCCGGGCTGAGGGAGCTTTGTGGTGTATTCCCCAGGCGTTCATTACCCGGTAAAATTTATAGCCTTCTTTGGCTAATTGTACGCTTAAGTAGACGTCTTCTCCAAGGGCGTAACCGCTAAAACGCTGCATATCTTCATTAAAGAAGTAATCTGGCTTTTCAAGTAGTGGTTTTACAGGCAGAAACATGCAGCAGCCGGAGAGCCAGCCAACTTTTTTTAATTCATCTTTTACAATTAATTCATACTCGTTTAACCAGGTATTGCCTCCCGAAGGCAGTACCTTTTTTTCAGTGCTTTCATGGGGTAAAAAGAAGATTTTTTTAAAGAAATTAAAAAACTTTGAGCTACCGAGCTTTTGAATTTCAGAACCATAAGAAATAGTTTTAAAATTTAATTCCAAGCATGTTTTAGGAGGAAGGGTTCTTATTTTTCCCAATAATATTTCAAAGGCATTATCATTTAACTCAAAGTCATCATCTAAAAACAACGCATAATCGATATCTTTTAAGTACTTAAAAGCCAAAAGTCTCTGGGTAACCGAACCAAGTTTGGTAGTATGTTCATAGATTAAGTTTTTAATCTGGGCTTGAAATTTTTCACAGACCATTTTAGTTTCCTCATCTTTGCTGCCGTCAATGACAATAACTTTGTCAGGTTTTACTGTTTGTTTAAGATAACTATTAAATAAACGCTCAATATCTTTTGGCCTATTTAAAGTCGGTACAACCCAGGCGGTTTTAATATTCATTTTAATCCTCCGTGTAGTGAAAAAATGTACCAAATTTAGTATAATGTTTTTAGTTTAAAACTGTAAAGAGAAAGGGGATTAACTTTGGCAAAATTCCTGGTTACCGGGGGAGCAGGTTTTATTGGATCCCATATAGTGGAAAGGTTGGTACGAGACGGAGCTGAGGTCATTGTCCTGGATGATTTATCAAGCGGTAAAGAGGAAAATCTCTCCGAAGTTTTAGATAAAATTACCTTTATTAAAGGGAATATACGGGATTTAGATTTATTAAGAAAAATAACCGAAGATGTGGATTATATTTTGCACGAAGCGGCGATGGCGTCGGTGCCGGCTTCTATCGATGATCCTTTAAAATGCCATGAAGTAAACGTTACCGGGACGATTAATGTGCTTTTATCTGCTAAAGAAAATGGAGTCAAACGGGTAGTATATGCGGCATCTTCGGCAGTTTACGGGAATAATGAAACTTTACCGAAAAAAGAAGACATGTACCCGGAGCCGCTTTCTCCCTATGCGGTTTCGAAGTATGCCGGAGAGTTATATCTTCAAGTTTTTACCCGGATTTACGGGATTGAAGCGGTGGGTCTTCGGTATTTTAATGTTTTTGGGCCCAAGCAGGATCCCAATTCCCAGTATGCGGCGGTGATTCCAAAGTTTATAGATGCTCTAGTGAAAGAGGTGCCGCCGACAATTTATGGGGATGGAATGCAAACCAGAGATTTTATTTTTATCGATGATGTGGTTGAAGCGAATATGCTGGCTTTAACCGCCCGGGGAGCCTCAGGGAAGGTATTCAATATTGCCTGCGGAGAGCGGATTAGTTTAATTAGGCTTTACAAAGTGATAAAAGAGATTATCGGTGTGGATATTGAGCCGGTATATGCTGAGGCAAGGGTTGGAGATGTCCGGGATTCCCTGGCGGATATTTCTTTGGCCCGGAATATTTTAGGGTTTGAGCCTAAGGTGAGTTTGGAAGAGGGCCTTAAAAAGACGGTTGAGTGGCATAAACGGAAGTTGGAGATTGGAGAGTAGAGGTTGGAAAAATAAAAAATAGGAAGCGGAATGAAGGAAATTTGGGAGAAAAAATATGAATAAGAAAATTAAACTTTTACACCTTATTACCTTAAGTGAGGTGGGAGGAGCCCAGAAGGTTCTCTATCATATTGTAAGCGGCTTAAATCCGGAGGAGTACGATATTACGGTCATGGCGGCTCCCGGAGGAGAGTTATTTTCCTGGTTAAAAGATTATCCACATATAAAATTTTGGCCGCTACCGGAGATGGAGCGGGAAATAGTTTTAACAAAGGACTTTAAGCTATTATTTAAATTAATAGGCATTTTTAAGAAGGAAAAGTTTGATATCGTCCACTGTCACAGCACAAAAGCAGGGATAGTAGGAAGAATTGCAGCTTTTTTTGCCCGTGTTCCGGTTAGGATTTTTACCGTGCACGGTTGGGTTTTTGACTTAAATCAACCACTTCTTAAATTTCTTTTTTATGTCTGGGCGGAGCGACTGGCAGGCTTGTTTGGCAGCATGATGGTGACGGTATCCCGGGAAGATTACCGGAAAGGGCTTGAATATAAAATTACCCGGAAAGAGAAGTTATACAATATTCCCAATGGCTTGCGGGAAATTATAACAGAAAAGGGAAAGCTTCGAAAGGCACTTGGAATTAGCGATGAAATAAAAATAGTAGGAACTGTACTTCGTCTTGCCCCACCCAAGGACTTAGAGCTTCTCCTTAAAACAGCGGAGATGGTAATAAGAAACTGGGAGAGGGTTGTTTTTGTCGTAGTAGGAGATGGACCGCAAAAAGAGTGGCTTCGGGCGGAAATATTAAAAAGGGGGCTTTCGGAAAAAATCCTTCTTTTGGGACACCGGGAAGATGTTTACGATTTGTTGGGGGATTTTGATGTTTTTACGCTTTTTTCCCGGCACGAAGGCTTACCAGTTTCGATTCTTGAAGCTATGGCGGCGGGATT
>NZ_BDJK01000062.1:0-70454 GCF_001950255.1 Carboxydothermus pertinax | reverse complement strand
GGGTTTTTAGTGGATGAGGGAGATGCTAAAAAGGCTTTCCACGCCATAATTTCCCTTTTACAGGATGGGGAGCTCAGGTTTAAAATGGGAAAAAGGAGTTTTGAAATCTTTAGCGAAAATTATAACCTTGAAAAAATGGTTAGTTCCTATGACTGCCTGTACAAGAAACTTTTAAAAGATACGGAGGCAGTTTTTAATGGATAAAAATACAAAACTAAAACTTTTAACCATTGCTTCCGTTTTAATCGACGCCGTTTTATTAAACCTCGGCTTTGTAGCGGCTTTTTTGCTGCGGTTTGGTTTTAAGCTTCCTGAAGAAAACTTTATAGCTTATCTTACCGTTTACCCGTGGGTAACTTTAGCGGGGCTTTTACTTTTTAATGTGTATGGTTTATACCAGAGTTATAAACGAAGCCGGGCAGAAGTTATCGCCTCTACCGTTTGGGCAATCGTGCTTCTGCTGCCGGTAGCCATGGGCATGGCGTTCTTCTTTAGGGGCTTTTCCTTTCCGCGGACGGTTTTCGTGGTTGCCCTTATCCTGCAGCTTATAATTTTTATTCCCTGGCGGCTCTGGCTCTGGCGGCTTGAGAAAAAAGTTTTTGGAGCAAGGCGGCTTTTATTAATTGGCGGTCACAAAGAAATCCATATTACCCGGGATAAGATCAAAGATAACAAGATTGACCTCTTTGAGGTTGCGGGAAAGCTGGCAGCTCCGGGAACAATTGAGGAAGTTAAGGAAGCCATCAATAAGTATCGGCCGGAAGTGGTGCTTATCGGTAATAACCTTCCGGACAAGCTTAAAAAAGAAATATTACTTTTAACTTTGTCGGAAAATATTCCGGTGTACGTTATCCCCGATTATTATGATATCGTCCTTTCCCAGGCCAAGCTTGAATCGATAGGCGACTTACCGGTCTTTTATTTGGAAGGGCTTTCCCTGCCTGCCGGGATGCAGATGGTCAAAAGGGCGATGGATGTACTGTTGGCCTTGGTTGCTCTTATTTTGGCAAGTCCTATTATGCTACTTACTGCGCTTTTAATTAAAATTGACTCGGAAGGCCCGATATTTTATCTGCAGGAGCGCGTGACGGAAAACGGCAGGAAATTTTACTGTTATAAATTTCGTACCATGGTGAAAGATGCGGAGAAACTCACCGGACCCACATTGGCTACCGAAAACGATCCACGGATAACCCGGGTAGGAAGGATCTTACGGGCGACGAGAATTGACGAATTACCCCAGCTAATTAACGTAATAAAAGGAGACATGAGCTTAGTTGGCCCAAGGCCGGAACGTCCTTTCTTTGTCGAAAAATTTACCGATGAGGTGCCGGAGTACGCCTTACGGCTAAAACTAAAATCCGGCCTAACCGGTCTTGCCCAGGTGGAAGGGAAATACAGTACCTCTTTTGAAGACAAGCTAAAATACGACTTATTATATGCCAAAGCTTATACCCCTCTAAAAGATTTAGAAATTATCCTGCATACGTTGAAAGTCATTTTAATTAAGGATAAAGCATCTTAATGGAAAAAGATATTAAACCTCCCATAAAATGGGAGGTTTTTTTCTGTTTTTAGCGAATATTATTTTATAGTAAAAACTGGTAAAAAGGGAGGGTTAAAAGTGGAACCAGAGCGCTTAAAGCGCCGTTTAATTCGGGTAGACTTATCCACAACCGAAGGAAGGCTTAAATTTATTTTAGTGGTTTCCGCACTTATAATAATTATAGCTGCTGGTTCGGTAGGAGCTATTGCTGCTACCATGACACCTGGATTTTGTAAGTCCTGTCACGAAATGTTGCCGGAATACGTTACCTGGCAGGCCAGTTCCCACAGCCAGCTTGCCTGTACCAAGTGTCATATCGAGCCCGGGGTTGTGAACCTGTTAAAAGAAAAAATGGGGGCGATGAAGCAGTTGTACCAGCATGTAACCAAGACTTACGAGCGACCCATTTTTTTGCCTGAAGAAAAGGAAATTAAAACGGAAATTTGCTTTCAGTGTCACTCCACCAACCGGGAATATACTATAGCTGGGGATATTATAGTTCCTCACGATAAACATATTAAAAAACATGTGGATTGTATCAAGTGCCATTCGGGGGTAGCCCATGCGAAAATTGCGGAACGGGGATTAACTGTTACCGGTTCTTTTGAGGAGTGGACGCCGGAGCGTGGGAAAAAAGAAATGTCCACCGAATTTGTAAAACCGGAAATGGATAACTGTATTGCCTGTCACTTTAGCCGCGGCGTTACTATTCGCTGCGAGAAATGTCATAAAACAATTAAAACTCCCGATAATCACGCCGCAATTAACTGGATTAATATTCATGGAGTCCAGGCAAGAAAAGATTTAAAATACTGCGAATCCTGCCATAATTACGGGATGAAGATGGTAGCTTTAAACCTTGATAAAGAGCCGGTGGTGCAGTATGCCCGGGGCAACCAGTTCTGCCGGAGCTGCCACACCAAGAAACCAATTACCCACTCGGAACCCTGGATGCCGAAACACGGAACCTGGGCCAAGGAGAAAGGCTTTACGAACTGCTTTGTTTGTCACAACAAGAAGCCGGGCGAGTCCAAAGAAGGAGCAGCCCAGACCTTCTGTAACAAGTGTCACTGGTTTGAATAAAAGCTGGCCTGCTTTACGGCAGGTTTTTTCTTTTCTGTAAAGTTTTCGAGGAAAAATTTTCGTTTGTTCCCCGTTATTTTGGCAAAAATTTCAGGAATATTATGGTAATATGGATGGGGAAAAAATACTGAAGGGGACATATACCAATGGGAAAAAAAAGGTGGAAGATTTACTGGTGGCTTTTAATAATAATTTTTTTCCTTGTTTTTTTAAATTATCAGCAAAGGATTAATGTACATGATCTTTTGTCCGTATTTTCATCCAAATCTCAGCCTCTAACCCCTTTTTTGATTATTGATTCGTATTATCAAGAAAAATTGGCCAAACCCTGCGGCGTTTTTCTTCGCGGTACAAAAATTTATGTTACTGATGGTGCCAGGAAAAAAGTTTATGTTTTTGAAACCGATGGCACTCCAGTTGCAAGTTACGGCCAAAAAGGTGAATTTACCTATCCCTGGAGCGTTTATGTAGATTCGGCCGGTAAAATCTATGTTTCCGACTTAATGGATGGGGTCATCAAGGAGATTGACCCAAGGAATGGTAAAATGCGGGAGCTGGGGGCGGAATTTTTAAAAAGTCCTATGGGTATTTGGGTAGAAGGGGATAATATATTTGTAGCCGATGTTAACCAAAAAAGCATTATTCTCATGGACAAAGATGGAAGATACTTAAAAACGCTTACGCAAAACGGTGACTTAGTTTCACCTTCGTATTTACAAGTGGTTGGGGATGAACTTTACGTAACCGATGCGGCAGCCAATCGCATAGTTGACGGAAAGATTGAAGAAGGTTTTACCAAAGTTTTTGGGGAGGGCTATTTACTTTGTCCCCGGGGAATTACCGCCTTTGATGATACGATTGTGGTGGCGAACACCCTGTTAAATCGCCTTGACGCTTTCTCTTTAAAGGGTAAATACCTTTGGAGTTTTGGAGAAAAGGGGCATGAACTAAATCAGATGTTTTTACCTACCGGGATTGCTTATGCGGAAGAGCTTTTAGCGGTAGCCGATCAAGGAAATGGGCGGGTAGTGGTTTATAAAATTGAGAAATAAATTGTCGTTTTGGGATTCTCAGGTTTACACCCCTTCCAGTCTGGAAAAACTTAAGCTGGAGGGGTTTTTATTTATGTCAAAAAGAATCTTTCTTACGTTAATTTTTTTAATTGCCGGAATAGTGGTGGGGCAGGCCAATTGGCAAGATCTTTTTATAACAAAAACTCAAGTACAAGAAAAAACCTATTATACAGTCTTTTCAACTCCAAATCCGGTGAAAATTCACGAAGCTTTTACCAAAAATACCGATGCCTGTGCTTCTTGCCAATCACCCCACACTGTCCAAGGGGCTAAGCTTTGCCCTAAAAAGAGTTACAAAAATTAAAAAAGCGCACAGGAGTGCGCTCTACAAATAATTAGCTCAACATGCAAATCGCCCTGCATAGAAATCAATCATGTACCGGATGGATTACCAGTCCCGATAAGGGTTTGGGGTAAAAGTAGGTGGATTTTTGCGGCATTTTGTTACCGGATAGGGCAACGGCTGCTACTTCCTCGGCGGTAGGGGGAGGAACCAAAAAGGAACAAAAGGCTTTTGCGGTCATTACTTCATCGATGCAATCCTGGGCGTTTCTGGTATATTTTAAATACTCCCCGGAAAGGGTTTCTTTTTCTCCGATGCCGGCTGGTTTTAAGATTAGTTCGTGAAGGACCGTTACCGGTAGGCGGGCAATAACTTCGGGAAAATCCGGTAAGATATTTGCCGGGTCTTTTTCTTTTAAATAAAGAAGATAAGCTTTATCTTTTAAGCACATACCAAAAACGTACCTTTCCTTAAGCGTTACAAAACGGTTTAAAATTTCTTTTAAGGGTACTTCTACGAAAGTAAAATAGGCTAAGATTTTTTCCAATATTTCGGCCGGAGAACTTTGAACTTTGAGAACTATCCGGTGGGTTGGTAGGACTAATAAACCGGGATCCGAAAAGGGGATTAACTGCATCAGGACCCGGTAAGCATTGATGCCTTTTTTCTCCATTTCCCGGGCATAGGTTAAGGCGGTATCGTAACGGTGATGGCCGTCGGCGATGAAAAGTTTTTGGCCTTTAAAGTAGTTTTGGGCTTTTAAAAGGGAATCCGGGTCAACGACTTTATAAAGCTTATTTAATCTCCCGCTTTCATCGGTAAATTCAAACATTAAACTTGCTTTTTCCCGCAAAATATTAAAGGCCAAATTTTGGCTATCATCATATAAAACCATAATGGGACTGGTGTTAACCCGGGTCTCACGGAGAAGATTTAAGCGGTCTTCTTTGGCTTTGGGCAGGGTATTTTCGTGGGGTAAAATTACCCCTTTTTCGTAAGGCTCTACCTGGACGGACGCAAAAATGCTTTTTCTAAGGTAAGATTGGCCTTCCCAGGAAAAGGTTTCTTCTAAAAGATATAAGGCTGGAGTTTCTTCCTGAACCAGGATACCCTCGGAAAGCCAATTGTTTAAATAGCTTTTGGCCCGGGTATAACGGTTATTTTCGGGAGTATCAGCGGCAAAGGTTTTTCCCAATTCCAGGTGTATAAAGTTATATTCGTGTTCGTTATAATATTTTTCCTGCTCCTCCGGGGAAATGATATCATAAGGAGCTGTTACAAGCTTTGGCAAAAGAGGAAGAAATTTGGGATTGTAATAAATCCCCCGAAAAGCAAAAATAGCGGCCATTATTCTATCCTCCCCATAAAAATAAAATAATTAGCATATAGTTTACACTATTCTTCTCTTTTCGTCCAGCGGTTCAGGTCCCTTTTGTAATATTTAGCCATGGTTGCTTTAAAAATCTCGGAGAGGTCGTATCCCAGGGAGTTGGCAAAGCAGGCAATGATAAATAAAATATCCCCTAACTCTTCTTCAATGGAACCGGAGAGCTCTCCCGGTTTTTTCTTTTTTTCGCCAAACCGGTGGTTAACCTCCCGGGCAAGCTCTCCTACTTCTTCCGCCAGCCTGACTACAAGGCTCATGGGTGGGAAATAGCCTTCTTTAAACTGGCTAACCCACTTATCGGTTAATTCCTGCACCTCTTTTAAATCCATAACCGCCTCCTAAAATTCATAAGGTTTTATGATTATCTTTTTAATTTTGGTATCAAAAAGCTTATGGGAATGAGCAGGCCTTATTACCACTGCGGTGTCGGCACCTTTGCCGGTACCGGCAATGGCGATAACATCTTCGCCATAAGGAATTAGTCCGGCATCTAAAGCCATAATGGCTATTTCGGTGGCCACCTTTACTCCCTGCCCTAAAAGACGTAAGGATTGAGCTACAATTTCGGCCGGATAAATCCCCTGAAACTTAAACCTAAAAGCCCGGTCGATACCGGCAAAAAGGTGGGTAGTGGTTAGAACTTTAAAGCCTTCGGCCAGAAGCTTTTGGCGGTTTTCCGGAGATAGTTCATCTACTCCCGGGCCGGCAAAGCCTACGTGGTGGGTTACAGCGACTAAATTATACTCCTTTGGGGTTAAAAGCCTCTGTAGTTTAAAAGCGGTAGCACCGCTGCAGGTAGCAACCACAACGTTCTTGATATTTTCCTGGATGGCTTCTTTGGCGGCCAATTCTAAAACAAGCTCAGTATTTTGGGAACCAGCAGTAATTTTCATGTTGCATCACTCCTTCTAAGTTTTTTCTAATTTATTTTGACATATTTCCTTAAATTCAACAATATGATTGGAAAAAAACGGTGAGGAGGGGGAATGTGGTTTACTTGGTTGCTCAAAAAAAGCATTTACTGGTCGTAGGAGTTGTAATAGCAGTGCTTATTGCGGGCTTAAAAATTTTTACTAGTGGCTATAACGGGCAGGAGCTTATAAAAAAAGCTTTTGAGGAAATAGAAAAGGAAGCATCTTATAGTTATACTTCAGAAGTTCGGCTTTTGGAAAAGGAAAAAGTGAATTATTTAAGCCAGGTCGAAGGAATTAAAACTACTAATGGGGCTTGGGCTAAAGGCAAGATTTTAGGGACTCCGGTGGAGATTTTGTGCATTGATGATACCACTTATTTTCGCGATGTCCAAACGGGTAAATGGTTAACCTTTAAAGGAATCAATTTAAGGGATGCCCAAGCTCTGGTTAATGAGTTAAATCCTTTAAAAGTTTTGGCTTTTAACCAAATTAAAAACCTTCGTTACCGGGGTACCGAAACGGTTGGCGGAGTTAGATGCATTGTTTTTGAAGGGTGGCCGGAATATACTCATCCGGTGTTAAAGCATTTATATCACGATTATGAAGGAAAATTTTATCTCGAGAAAAAAAATAAAAAATTAAAAAGAGTTGTGCTGCGGGCGAAGAGTAGTTTTAACCGGACAATTGTTTTAGCGGTGCGGGTGACCTTTAAAGAAACCGGAAGGCAAGTAAAATTGCCAGTTCCCCACTAACCTTATAAAGACATTTTACAAGTTATTTCTTGACACTGGCGTGTTTTTTTTGTATAATTTCCGCATCAATTAAAAATATAAAAAATTTAATGGGAGGAATAGTTTTGCATCAGGATGTTGCTGAGATTTTAATTTCTGAAGAAGAAATACGGGCGAAGGTTAAAGAACTTGGCCAGCAAATCTCCCGGGATTACGCCGGACAGGAATTACTGCTTGTTGGTATCCTGCGGGGAGCTATGCTTTTTATGTCCGATTTAATGCGGGAAATTGACATACCGGTAAATATTGATTTTATGGTGGTATCGAGCTATGGGGCTGGTACTACCACCAGCGGTGAAGTCCGGGTGTTAAAAGATCTCGACCGGGGAATTGAAGGTCGCAATGTTTTATTAATTGAGGATATAGTCGATACCGGTCTTACTTTAAATTATCTCACCAAATACCTTGCTAATCGCCATCCCAAATCCCTGAAAGTCTGCACTTTACTAAATAAGCCCAGCCGTCGGAGGATTGAAGTGCCGGTGGATTACAACGGTTTTATAATTCCCGATAAGTTTGTTGTAGGTTATGGTTTAGATTATAACGAATTTTACCGTAACCTTCCCTATATCGGCGTCCTAAAACCAGAGATTTACCAGGTATAATTTTAATTTTTTTCAACAAGTAATTAAATTTCACCCACCACCTACCACCTACTATCTACCACTCTTTAAAGGAGGTACTTATGGCGTCTAAGGTAATTGTCTTGGATTTTGGCGGACAGTACAGTCAGTTAATAGCCCGGAGAATTCGGGAATTAAAAATATACTGTGAAATGTTGCCTTATAATACCCCCCTGGAGAAAATCGTTAAGGAAAACCCAGGGGGGATTGTGTTTTCCGGAGGGCCTTCATCGGTTTACGGGGAAGGAGCACCGACGGTTGATCCGGAAATTTATCGTTTAAATATACCGATTATGGGAATCTGCTACGGAATGCAGCTTATGGCCCACCAACTGGGTGGAGAAGTGCGACCGGCGGAAGGAAGGGAATACGGAAAGACCCCCCTTTTTATCTTAGATCGGGATAAGCTTTTTGCCGGTTTAAAGGAAACGGAAATTTGCTGGATGAGCCATGGGGATTTTGTGGCCAAAGCTCCCGCAGGGTTCAAAGTTTCCGCGAAAACGGAATATACTCCAATTGCAGCAATGGAAAATCGGGAGCAAAAGCTATATGCGGTGCAGTTTCACCCGGAAGTGGTTCACACTCCTAAAGGGAAAGAAATCCTGCAAAACTTTTTATATAATATTTGCGAGCTTACACCCGACTGGACGATGGAATCGTTTGCCCAAAGGGCAATTAAGGAAATAAAAGAGCAAGTGGGGGATGAAAAGGTCGTTTGTGCTCTTTCCGGCGGGGTTGATAGTTCTGTGGCGGCGGTTTTGGTTCATAAAGCTGTTGGCGATAATTTAACCTGCATTTTTGTGGACCATGGGCTTCTTAGAAAAGGTGAGGCTGATGAAGTGGTCCGCACCTTTAAAGAGCAATTTCAGATGAATTTAGTGTTTGTGGATGCAAAAGAGAGGTTTTTAGGGAAATTAAAAGGCGTTCGTGACCCCGAACAAAAAAGAAAAATAATTGGCCACGAGTTTATCCGGGTTTTTGAAGAAGAAGCAGCTAAACTTGGCGAAATACGATATCTCGTCCAGGGTACCTTATACCCGGATGTGGTGGAAAGCGGCACCGCTACTGCTGCTACCATTAAATCCCACCATAATGTTGGTGGTCTGCCTGAAGACATGAAATTTAAACTAATCGAGCCCTTAAAGTGGCTTTTTAAGGACGAAGTGCGGGAGCTTGGCCTTGAGCTTGGCCTTCCGGAAAGTATTGTCTGGCGCCATCCCTTCCCGGGACCCGGCCTTGCGGTGCGAGTTTTAGGGGAGATAACCGAAGAAAAGCTTAGGATCTTACGGGAAGCCGACTATATCTTTATCGATGAATTAAAGAAATCAGGCTGGTACCGGAAAACCTGGCAGGCCTTTGCGGTACTGCCAAATTTGCAGTCTGTGGGGGTTATGGGAGACGAGCGGACTTACGCCTATACTATAGCACTGCGCGCCGTAACCAGCGAAGATGGTATGACTGCCGACTGGGTCCGGTTACCTTACGAACTACTGGAAAAAATCTCAGCCAGGATTGTCGGCGAGGTGAAAGGAGTTAACCGGGTAGTGTATGATATCACCAGCAAACCCCCTGCTACTATTGAATGGGAGTAGTAGGGGTTTTCTTTTTCATAATATTGCAGGAGGTGTTTACAATGTACAAAGTAGGGATAATCATGGGCAGCGACTCTGACTGGGAGGTTGTAAAAAAGGCCGTAGAGGTTTTAAAAGAGTTTGGGGTGGAATACGAAGTTAAGGTGGCGTCGGCCCACCGTACCCCTGATAAAGCATTGAATTTCGCCCGTTCCGCCCTGGAAAAAGGCTTTGGGGTGATAATCGCGGCAGCGGGAATGGCGGCCCATCTTCCTGGAGTTCTGGCGGCGGTAACAACATTACCGGTTATTGGGATACCGATTAAAGCTTCCCTTGAGGGGATAGACAGCCTTTTAGCGATAGCCCAGATGCCCCCGGGAGTACCGGTGGCTACAGTAGGCATAAACGCCGCTAAAAATGCGGGGCTTCTGGCGGTGCAGATTTTAAGTTTAAGCGATGAAAGCCTGGCCCAAAAGCTTTACGCTTATAAAGAAAAGCTTGCCCTGGAAGTGGAAGAAAAAGAACAAAAGCTATTAGCAAAATTGTCCTAAAACTACTATTGGAGGTGTGGTGATGATTGCCCGTTACACTTTACCGGAAATGAAAAAAATCTGGTCTGATGAAACTAAATTTCGCACCTGGCTTCAGGTCGAAGTGGCGGTGGCGGAAGCCATGGGAGAATTAGGCTTAATCCCCAAGGACGCAGCAAAGGTGATTAAAGAGAAAGCCAATTTTGATGTGGCCCGGGTGTTAGAGATTGAAAAAACTGTGAAGCATGATGTTATCGCTTTTCTTACTAATGTTGCCGAGTATGTAGGTGAAGAAAGTAAATACATTCATAAAGGCTTAACTTCATCGGATGTCCTGGATACTGCCTTAGCTTTACAGTTAAAAGAAGCCGGGGAACTTTTATTAAAAAAGCTTGAAGGGATACATAAGCTTACCCTTACGCTTGCCGAGCAGTACCGCTACACGGTGATGATTGGCCGTACCCACGGGGTTCATGCGGAACCTATCACTTTTGGCCTGAAGATGCTTTTGTGGGCGTCGGAAATTGAACGAAATATGGAGCGGTTAAAAGCGGCTATTAAAACAATTAGCGTTGGAAAAATTTCCGGAGCGGTGGGGACTTATGCCAATGTGCCACCGGAAGTAGAACAACGGGTTTGTGAAAAATTAGGTTTAACTCCGGAGAAAGTTTCTACTCAGATAATTCAAAGGGACCGGCATGCCGAGTTTGTCTTAACTTTAGCTTTAATCGCCACTACCTTTGATAAATTTGCTACTGAAATTCGAACCTTACAGCGGACGGAAATTCTGGAGTTAGAAGAGCCGTTCACCGAAGGCCAAAAAGGGTCTTCGGCAATGCCCCACAAACGAAATCCCGTATTATGTGAGCGGATCTCTGGGCTTGCCCGGGTGGTAAGGAGCTACTCCATTGCTTCTTTAGAAAATGTAGTCCTCTGGCAGGAGCGTGATATCAGCCACTCCTCGGCGGAACGGATGATTTTACCCGATGCCACCGCGACCCTCTACTATATGATGCACGTTTTTAGTGAGGTTTTGGAGAACTTAAATGTTTACCCCAAGAACATGGAGAAAAATTTAAATTTAACCGGTGGGCTTATTTATTCCCAGCGGGTGCTTTTAGCTTTAGTGGAAAAGGGTATTTTACGGGAAGTGGCTTATAAAATTGTGCAGCGAAATGCGATGACTGCCTGGAAGACCGGGAAAAACTTTAAAGAACTTTTACTTGCTGACCAGGAACTTTTGGGGCTTTTAAAGCCAGAAGAAATTGAAGAGCTTTTTGATTATAACTACCATTTAAAACATATTGATACAATATTTCAAAGATTTGGTTTATAGAAAGGGGTAGAGGTAATGGAGAAAAAATTTCTTTATGAGGGAAAAGCTAAAATCGTTTATGCCACCGCAAATCCCGAGGAGGTGGTAGTGTATTACAAGGATGCAGCCACAGCTTTTGACGGTAAGAAAAAAGGTGAAATAGAAAATAAGGGCTACTTGAATGCCCAGATTTCGGCCTATATCTTTAAGTATTTAGAAAAACAGGGAATTAAAACTCATTTTATTGATTTAATTGGAGAGCGGGAACACCGGGTAAAAAAGCTGGAGATTATTCCTCTAGAAGTGGTGGTTCGCAATATTGCGGCAGGATCTCTATCTAAACGTTTGGGTCTTCCGGAAGGGACAACCTTACCCTTGCCCGTGGTGGAGTTATACTACAAAAATGATGAATTAGGAGATCCTTTGATAAATCATAGCCACGCCAAAGTTTTAAATCTGGCAACCCAGGAGGAAATTAACTATCTTGAAGAGACGGCTCTTAAAATAAATAAGCTTTTAGTGGAATTCTTTTCTTCTTTGAACATTCTACTGGTGGATTTCAAGCTGGAATTTGGCAGGTTTAACGGGGAAGTCCTTCTCGGGGATGAAATTTCTCCAGACACCTGTCGACTCTGGGATAAGGACACTAAAGAAAAGCTTGATAAAGACCGGTTTAGAAGGGATTTAGGGGGCGTGGCGGAGGCTTATCTTGAAATATTAAAGCGAATAAAAGAAAAAGCGTAAAGAAGGGAGGCAAATTATGGCTATTGCCCATGTAATTGTGGAATTAAAGCCCCAAGTTTTAGACCCCCAGGGGGAAGCGGTAAAAAATTCCTTACACTCCCTCGGGTATGAGGAAGTAAAAAAAGTTAGAGTTGGCAAATATATTACCTTAGAAGTAGAAGGGAATGATTTAAAGGAAGTGGAAGAGAAGGTAAAGGAAATGGCGGATAAACTTTTGGCCAATGTGGTCGTAGAAAAATTTACGGTACGGGTGGAGGGTTAAGATGAAGTTTGGGGTGGTGGTATTTCCGGGCTCTAACTGCGATGCCGATTGCAATCATGTTTTAAAAAACGTCTTTGGGCAGGAGACGGTTTATATTTGGCATAAGGACGATAGTTTTGATGTAGACTGCATTGTCTTGCCCGGGGGGTTTTCCTACGGAGATTATTTGCGCGCCGGGGCGATAGCCCGGTTTAGTCCGGTGATGAAAAAAGTGGTGGAATTTGCCAATGCTGGTGGTTTGGTGATCGGGATTTGTAATGGTTTTCAGATTCTTTTAGAGGCCGGACTATTGCCGGGGGCGATGCTCCGGAATAATAATTTACACTTCCGGTGCCATGATGTTTACCTGCGAGTAGAAAATGCCAATACTCCTTTTACCAATAAAGCTTTTGCTAAACAGGTGCTAAAAGTTCCCATTGCCCACGGGGAGGGCAATTATTACTGTGAAAGCGAAACTTTAGAAAAACTTATTGCCAACGGACAAGTGGTGTTTCGGTACTGTAATGCTCAAGGAGAAGTGACCGACGAGGCTAACCCCAATGGCTCCCTTTACAATATTGCGGGAATCATTAACGAAAAAGGTAATGTGCTCGGGATGATGCCCCATCCGGAACGCTGTTCCGAGAAAAGCCTGGGCGGGGAGGACGGCAAAGTAATATGGGAGTCAATTATTGCTTACCTGGAAAGGGGGGCTAACCGTGGCTAAGTGGCGGGAAATGGGTTTAACTGACGCCGAATACCGGAAAATTGTGCAGTATTTAAACCGCGAACCCAATGAAGTGGAGCTAGGGATGTGTGCGGTGATGTGGTCGGAACACTGCAGCTATAAAAGTTCTAAACTCCATTTAAAAAAGCTTCCCACCCGGGGACCGGCGGTCGTGCAGGGGCCCGGAGAAAATGCCGGAGTGGTGGATATTGGGGAAGGGCTCGGGATTGCCTTTAAAATTGAAAGCCACAACCACCCGTCGGCCATTGAGCCCTACCAGGGAGCAGCTACGGGAGTCGGAGGAATAATTCGGGATATTTTTGCCATGGGCGCCCGGCCAATTGCCCTTTTAGATTCCCTGCGTTTTGGAAAGCTTGACTCTTCCAGGGTTCGCCACCTTTTTACCGGCGTGGTGGCCGGGATTGCGGGTTACGGTAACTGTATCGGTATTCCGACGGTGGCGGGCGATGTTTATTTTCAGGAATCCTATGAAGAAAACCCCCTGGTAAATGCCATGTGTGTGGGATTGGTAGAGCTTTCTAAGCTAAAAAAAGGCGTAGCTACTGGTATAGGAAATCCGGTACTTTTAGTAGGGGCCACTACCGGTCGAGACGGGATTCACGGGGCAACTTTTGCCTCCGAAGAGCTATCCCAGGACGGGGAAGATAAAAGACCGGCGGTGCAAGTAGGGGATCCCTTCATGGAAAAGCTTTTATTAGAAGCGTGTTTGGAAGCGTTAGAATACGGTCATATTGTTGGAATGCAGGATTTAGGGGCAGCTGGACTTACCAGTTCTTCCTCGGAGATGGCAGCAAGAGGAAACTCGGGGCTCCGGCTTTACCTGGACCGGGTACCGCTCCGAGAAGAAGGGATGACCCCTTATGAAATTATGCTTTCGGAGTCCCAGGAGCGGATGCTTTTGGTGGTGGAAAAGGGATATGAAGAGGAAATAATCAAGATTTTCAAGAAATGGGATTTAAATGCGGTGGTGGTGGGAGAGATTACCGCTGGGGAAGATATAGAAATATTTTTTGGTAATGACTGTGTGGCCAAACTTCCCTACCGCTTGTTAACCGATGAAGCTCCCGTTTATGACCGCCCTTATTTAATTCCAGAGAATAAAAACTTTGGGAAAATCGATCCGGTAGAAGTAGATTGTGGGGAAGCTCTCCGCCTCCTTTTACAAAACCCCAATATTGTCCGGAAGAATTATGTATATGAACAGTACGACCATCAGGTAGGCATTAATACTGTAGTTAAACCGGGATATTCCGATGCGGCAGTTTTAAGGCTAAAGGGTACCAAAAAAGGGGTTGCTGTTAAAACTGACGGTAATGGCCGCTATGTTTACCAAAATCCCCGGGAAGGGGCTAAAAGGGCGGTCCTGGAGACGGCCTTAAATTTAGCAGTTACCGGGGCAAAACCTTTGGGACTTACCAACTGCTTGAACTTTGGCAACCCGGAAAAACCGGAAATAATGGGGCAATTTGTGGAAGTAATTGCGGGGATGAAGGAAGCGTGTGAAATTTTAAATATTCCCGTAACCGGTGGGAATGTTAGTTTTTACAACGAAACCGGAGAAAAAGCTATTTACCCTACACCGGTTATCGGGATGGTAGGTTTAATTGACGATTTGGAAACAGAACTTATTCCCATGGCTTTTAAGACCGAGGGAGATTTAATTTACCTCCTGGGTGAACCCACCGGGGAATTAGGCCAAAGTGAATTTTTAAAGGAGTTTTTTGGGGATGTTCTTGTTCCGGTACCACCGGTGGACCTTCAGGAGGGGAAAAAAATAATTGAGCTTTTACCTTTGTTAAAAAAGCAAGGACTCATTAACTCTGCTCATGATGTGAGCGAGGGCGGAATTGCGGTTTCCCTTTGTGAGGCAGCTTTTGCCGGCAATAAAGGGGTAAACCTTGATTTTACTACTCCCCTTTTACCTCAGGAGTTTCTTTTTTCCGAAAAAATCGGACTGGTGGTAGTCTCGGTTTCAAAAGAGAAAGCAAAAGAGTTTGAAGAGGCGGTAAAAACTTCCGGTATTGGCCTTTTAAAGCTTGGGAAGGTAGAGGGAGAGGAAATAGTAATTAAGATAAACGGCCGGGTAGAAATTGAAGAGAAGCTTTTTAAGTTAAAAGCTTTATATGAGGGGGGCCTAGCTTGGGCGCTGAAATAAGAGAAGAATGCGGGGTGTTTGGCATTTATGCTCCAGGTTACGATGTTGCCAGACTTACCTACTGGGGGCTTTTTGCTTTGCAGCATCGGGGTCAGGAAAGCGCGGGAATTGCGGTTGGCGATGGAAAGGATATTAAACTTCACAAAGGTATGGGGCTGGTGGCGGAAGTTTTTAGCGAGGAGAAACTAAACGAGTTAAAGGGTTTTGTAGCTTCAGGACATGTGCGCTATTCGACCACCGGCGCCAGCGTACCGATAAATGCTCAGCCGTTGGTATTTCATTATAAGTTAGGAAAAATTGCTTTAGGCCATAACGGCAATCTGGCCAACGTTTTGGAGTTAAAGAAAAATCTTTTGTCCCGGGGAGCGATTTTTCAAACCACTACCGATAGCGAAGTAATTCTTAATGTTATTGCCCAGTATGCCCAAACGGATTTAGTGGAAGGTATTTTAAAGGCGATGGTGGATTTAAAGGGAGCGTATTCGCTGGTAATTATGACCGAAAACCAATTAATAGGGGTTCGCGACCCCTGGGGCTTTCGGCCCCTGGTCCTGGGGCGCTTTAAAAATGGCTATGTCTTAGCATCGGAATCGGCAGCTCTTGATACCATTGGGGCGGAATTTATTCGGGATGTGGAGCCGGGGGAAATTATCGTTATTGACGAAAAGGGGCTTAAAAATTATAAGTTTCTCCAGGGAATGAGGCACTCTTTTTGTATCTTTGAATTTATCTACTTTGCCCGGCCGGATAGCATCATAAACGGTTATCATGTAAATACTGTCCGGCGGAAAATGGGCCAGGTTTTAGCTAAGGAGTACCCGGTTAAAGCCGATTTAGTGGTGCCGGTGCCTGACTCGGGTACCGCTGCGGCCCGGGGTTATGCTGAGGCTTCAGGGATTCCCCTGGAAGAGGGGTTGATGAAAAATCGGTATGCTGGGCGTACTTTTATCCGTCCGAGCCAAAGGGAACGGGAAATTGGCGTGAAGTTAAAGTTAAACCCTATTCGGGAGGTTTTAAAGGGTAAAAAAATCGTGGTTATTGACGATTCCATTGTCCGGGGAACCACCAGTAAGCAAATCATAGAGCTTTTAAGAGATGCCGGTGCAAAGGAAATTCATTTATTATTAAGTTCTCCGCCGTTTATCCGTTCCTGTTACTACGGAATAGATATTTCCCGGGAGGATGAATTAATTGCGGCCAAGTACACCCTCGAGGAAATAAAAAATTATATTGGGGCTGATGGGCTTTACTATTTGTCATTGGAAGGTTTGCTGGGGATCTTTAAAGAACGGGAATTTTGTCTTGCCTGCTTTACCGGGGATTACCCGGTACCGATAAATTAAGGCTGGAGGGTAAACCATGGAGGAGTTAACTTATAAAGCTTCGGGCGTGGACATCGATGCGGGCCTTGATGCTGTCCGGCGCATTAAATCGGAAGTGGAGAAAACTTTAAACCCCAATGTTATAGCCGGCATTGGCGGCTTTTCCGCCCTTTATCGCCTGGATGTATCCGGTTATAAAGAGCCGGTGCTGGTTTCCTCTACCGATGGGGTGGGAACAAAGCTTAAGATCGCTCAGACGCTGGGAAAATACGATACCATAGGCATTGATTTGGTAGCGATGGTGGTTAACGATTTACTCACCGTAGGAGCTAAACCGCTGTTTTTCCTGGATTACGTTGCGGTGGGCAAGCTAAATCCGGAACAGGTAACGGACTTAGTGAAGGGAATGGCTCAAGGATGCCTGGAAGCGGATTGCTCCCTGGTGGGGGGCGAGACTGCGGAAATGCCCGGCGTTTACCATCCCGGAGATTTTGATATTGCCGGCTTTGGTGTGGGGGTTGTGGAAAAAAGCAAGATAATCGATGGAAGTTCTGTTAAAGCCGGTGATGTCATGATTGGCGTTGCTTCTTCGGGGATCCACAGTAACGGCTTAAGTCTTGCCCGAAAGGCTCTCCTGGAGTACGGTAAATATCATCTTACCGATTATATCGAAGAGTTTGGGAAAACCCTGGGGGAAGAACTTTTAACACCTACCCGGATTTATGTAAAGCCGGTCCTTGATTTATTGCAAAGGGTGGAGATAAAAGGCATGGCTCATATTACCGGCGGAGGGATTTTAGATAATCTTCCCCGGGTTTTATCGGAAGATGTAGAGGCACGGCTAACCGTAAACTGGGAGGTACCAAAAATTTTTAAGTTAATTGAAAAATCCGGGAATGTGCCGCGAAGCGAGATGTGGCGGACATTTAACATGGGCATTGGTTTTATTTTAATCGTGGAGGAGGCAAAGGTTCAAGAAGCAATTAAGACGTTAGAGAGTTTTAATTATAAATCATGGGTAATTGGAGAAATCACTGCTGGGGAGCGCAAGGTGATTATAAATGAGTAGGGAGGAAGGCGATGTTAAACCTGGGGGTATTGGCTTCAGGACGGGGGAGTAATTTTCAGGCGATTATTGATGCGGTAGAACGGGGAGTTTTGCCGGCAAAAATAAAAGTACTGGTGACCGATAATTCTAATGCTTATGCTATCGAACGGGCCAAGCGGGCGGGTATACCCTGGCATTACTTTGACCCTAAAGGTTTTAAAAGTAAAGAGGAATACGAAAAGGAGATAGTGAAAACCTTACTTTCCTATGATGTTGATATGGTATGTCTTGCCGGCTATATGCGCTTAATTGGCAAACCTTTGCTTTCTTCTTTTCCCATGAGGATTATTAATATCCATCCGGCGCTGTTACCGGCGTTTCCTGGGCTTCATGCCCAGAAGCAGGCTTTGGATTACGGTGTGAAAATTGCCGGCTGCACCGTGCATTTTGTCGATGAGGGGATGGATACCGGCCCCATTATTTTGCAGGCAGCGGTTCCGGTTTACGATGACGACAGTGAAGAAAGCTTAAGTGAGCGGATATTAGAGCAGGAACACCGGATTTTGGTAGAGGCGCTTAAGCTTTTAAGTGAAAACCGCTTATTGGTAGAAGGACGGCGGGTAAAAATCTTGCCGGACAGGGGGGAAGAACATGGAAAGTAAGCGGGCTTTAATTTCCGTTTACGATAAAAGGGGTATAGTGGAATTTGCCAGGAAATTAGTAGATTTAGGCTTTGAAATAATTTCTACCGGGGGAAGTTATAAGGTTTTAAAAGAGGCCGGTATCCCGGTAACGTACGTAAGTGAGATTACCGGTTTTCCGGAAATTTTAGAAGGACGGGTAAAAACTTTGCATCCGGCAATTCACGGTGGTATCCTGGCCAAAAGAATTGAGGAACATTTAAAGGAACTAACATTTCAGGGGATTAAACCAATTGATTTGGTTGTAGTAAACCTGTATCCTTTCCGGGAAACGGTGGCGCGGGGTGCTAATTTAGAGGAAGTTATTGAAAATATAGATATTGGTGGCCCCACTTTAATCCGGGCAGCAGCTAAAAACCACCGGTACGTGACGGTGGTGGTTGATCCGGAAGATTATGCGGAAGTGGCCGAATATTTGAAAAACGGGGAGGTTCCGCCTGACGTCAGGGAAAGGTTAGCTTTAAAAGCGTTCCGCCATACCGCCAGTTACGACATTGCTATTGCCAATTATTTTGCGGGAAGGTTAGAAGATGGGGGTTTTCGGAAAAAATTATATATTGAAGCGGAACAGGTGGAAATGCTGCGGTACGGGGAAAATCCCCACCAGCGGGGAGCGGTTTACCGGGTGGAGGGACATCCCGGATTGGTGGGAGCAGAAATTTTAAACGGTAAAACCATGAGTTTTAATAATTACCTTGATGCCGATGCCGCGTACCGGTTAGTAGGGGAGTTTCGTGAGCCGGCGGCTGCCATTATCAAGCACACCGTACCCTGCGGTGTGGCTACCGGGGAAAATTTAAAGGAAGCTTACGAAAAAGCGTATGCCGGTGACCCCGTGTCAGCTTACGGTGGAATTGTTGCTTTTAACGGTGCGGTTGATGAAAAGGTGGCTGAGCTTTTGGTTCAGCATTTTTACGAGGTTATAATTGCTCCGGACTTTCGTGGTGAAGCCTTAAAAATCTTGCGGGAAAAGAAGAATTTACGGGTTATAAAGGCAAAACCGCTTGCTTTAGATGAAATTAATTTAAGGCAAATAAGCGGGGGACTGCTGCTGCAAGAAAAAGATGGAAAGCTTTATGAAGAATTAAAGGTAGTAGCAGGTAATAATTTAACAGAAAGGCAAAGGGAAGATATAGTTTTTGGCATAAAAGTAGTGAAATACGTTAAATCCAATGCCATAGCTGTTGTAAAAGACAGGATGCTTTTGGGAGCCGGAGGTGGGCAGACCAGCCGGATTGAAGCGGTAAAAATTGCCCTTAATAAAGCCGGGGGTAAAGCCCGGGGAGCTGTGGTGGTTTCCGATGCCTTCTTCCCCTTTGCCGATTCTATCGAAGAACTGGCTAAAGCGGGGGTTTCGGTGGTAGTAGAGCCGGGAGGAGCGGTGCGCGACCGGGAAGTAATTGAGGAAGCAAGAAAAAGGAATATAACCCTTGTTTTTTCAGGAATTCGGCATTTTTTACATTAGGAGGGGGTTTAAGTGAAAGTACTGGTAGTGGGAAGTGGTGGCCGGGAACATGCTATAGTAAAAAAACTTAAAGAAAGCCCAAAAGTAACAGAATTACTGGCTGCTCCGGGTAATGCCGGTATTGCTCAGGAGGCGCGTGTAGTTCCGGTAGAAGTTGATAATTTAGCAGGGCTTTTAGAAATTGCTTTACGGGAAAAAGTGGATTTAACGGTGGTGGGACCCGAGCTTCCCTTAACCCTGGGTATTGTAGATTATTTTAACGAACATGGGCTTTTAGTTTTTGGGCCCAACCGGGATGCGGCCCAAATTGAAGGAAGTAAAAGTTTTGCTAAAGAGATTATGAAAGAAAACAATATTCCAACGGCTTTCTCTGAAACCTTTGATAATTTTGCTGCTGCCCGGGAGTATGTGTACCAAAAAGGGGTGCCGATAGTCATTAAAGCCGATGGTTTGGCGGCCGGTAAAGGAGTTTACGTTTGCCAGGAGTTAGAGGAAGCGCTGAAGGCTTTAGAAGACATTTTTATTAAGCGAATCTTTGGTGCTGCTGGGAATAGGGTAGTTATTGAGGAGTACCTGGAAGGTCAAGAGGTAAGCGTTCTGGCTTTTACCGATGGGGAAACGGTGGTACCAATGGTACCAGCCCAGGACCATAAAAGGGTATTTAACAACGACCAGGGACCCAATACCGGGGGGATGGGAGCTTATGCACCGGCTCCAATATACACCCCCGCAATTGCTGAAAGGGTCCAACAAGAAATACTTCTACCAACAATAAGGGGCCTTAGAAGTAAGGGAATAACTTACCGGGGAGTTCTATATGCAGGGCTTATTTTAACCAGGGAAGGGCCAAAAGTTTTAGAGTTTAACGCCCGCTTTGGTGACCCGGAGACCCAGGTCATTTTGCCCCTGTTAAAAACCGATTTGGTAGAGATTATGCTGGCGGTGGTGGAAAAAAGGCTTTTCGAGGTAAAAATCGAATTTCTGCCCAAGGCCTGTGCCACGGTAGTATTGGCCTCCGGCGGGTATCCCGGAAAATATGAAACCGGCAAAGTTATCCATGGTCTTGACCGGTTACCGCCGGGGGTGGTGGCGTATCATGCCGGAACAGCTTTCAATGGGGATGATATTGTTACCGCCGGTGGTCGGGTATTAAATATAACGGCGGTAGGGGATACCCTCAAGGCGGCTTTAGCTCTTGCCTATGAAGGAGTTAAGGCCGTATCCTTTGAAGGGATGCACTACCGCACCGATATTGGCCAAAAAGCATTGAAATTACAATAGGGCTGTTATTCAATTCGATAATTACTTACTTCCTCCGAAGCCATAGGTATAACCTCTATGGCTTCTTTATTTTTCGGATTATTTGCCCGGAAGAAAACCACGGTAACTTTTTGCTCCTTGGGGCAGTCGGCATAGCGGGCGGTAATTTGGGCTGCGGTTTTAAGAGCAACATAAGAAATATCACTGCCCGTTACCACGGCCAGGGGCCCTTTAAAATCTTGCACCCGCATTAAAAGGTCCTGACCCTCAGCAGATGCTTTTAAAGCTTCATTTTCCTCGTGGTTGCGGCCAACAATAAGCTTTGCTCCAGAGCTTAGCCGAAACTGCCGACCAATGTTTAATCGTTTAATTTCTCTTAAATTATACTGTCCGTACTTTATTAAATCTAAAAGCTTTTTCCCGTATTCCACCTGGGTTAAAAGGCAACCGCCGGCGGGTGATGGGTAATTATGAATACCAAATTCTTTGGCTAAGGCCATTTGGGGTTTACGGTTACGGCCGGAAAAACCAAGAAGTTTTTCCCGGTCAATGAGTCCTAATCGCTCCGGTAGAGTAGGAGGGAGGTTTTTAGCCGTAAGCGGCCGTACTAGGATATCTTCTACTCCCGCTTCCCGGGAGGTTTGTTGCATCGAGTGGCGCATCTGGGATTTCGGCCGCTGTCCCAGCACTTCACCGCTTATTAAAAACGAAGCATTATATTTTGGTAAAAGCTCTTTGGCCTTTTTTAACATAAAAGCCCGGCAGTCAATGCAGGGATTCATGGCTTTGCCATAACCGTATTTAGGTTTTAAGATTAACTCTAAATAATCTTCACCCAGATGTTCTAAAATAAGGGGGACGCCTAATTCCTTGGCTTTTTCTTTTATATATTCGGTTTTTACTTCTGAGACGAAAGGATTTATAAAATGAAGGGCAGTTACATCGGCACCGGCTCTTTGAGCCACTTTTATGGCTAAGATACTATCTAGGCCTCCGGAAAAGAGAGCCAAAGCTTTATTATTCATTAAATTTTCCTCCTTTTAAAGCTTCAACTAATAATATATCGTACTTTAAAAAGAAACAAAAGCTTAAATTAATACCTGCATAAAAAAACGGTTCTACCAAAGGCAGAACCGTTTTACGGTCGTCTTTTTTTATCAAAAACAATGCGATACTGGTTTAGTTCCTGCTCAGTTGCTTTTTCAACCTTAAAAATTTTATTTAAGGAATCATTCCAGATTTTAACTGGTAAGTCCTCCTCAGGAGCGTCGGCGTAACGAGCGGTAATTTTTGCTGCTAATTTTAAGTCTTCTTCCACCGGATTTCCCTGCACTAAAGTCGTGGGACCAACAAAACCGTCTACTTTTAAGAGAAACTCTTCCGGTTTTTTTAAAAAAGAAAGGAGCTCGTTTTCCTGAGCATTTCTTCCTACGATAATTTTGGCTGTGGGTGACAGGCGAAAATGACGCCCAAATTTTAAACGGTCAATCTCTTCAACCGTTAGCCTACCGTTATAACGAATCAGATCCTGCACTTTCCCGGCAAATTCTTTTTTGGTTAAAAGACAACCTCCCGAGGGGCAGGGGTAATCGTTTATACCAAAATTGGCCGCAAGTTCCATCTGGGTTTTCCGGGAGCGACCGGAAATAGCTAAAAGTTTATCCCGGGAAACGTACCCCTCTTGCTCGGCAATCGTTGGAGGAAAGTGCAGAGCCGAAAGGGGGCGAAGAACTAGGCCCTGGATTCCCGCTTCCCGGTCAATTAAATTTATGGCGTCCCGTCGCTGCGAATTAGGTCGCTGCCCTAAGACTTCTCCGGTAATCATAAATTTGGCGCCGATTTCTTCCATAAGTTTTTTTGCTTTTTTAAACTTTAAGATCCGGCAGTCAATGCAGGGATTTAAAGCGCTACCATATCCATGGGGTGGATTTTCCACAATTCTTAAATATTCATCGCCGCAATTTTGGACGTGTAATTTTATCCCTAAATCCGCAGCAAGCTTGGTTGTGGAAGCACATCCCTGGCCTTTAGATAAACAGCGGCAAAAAGGGCTCGTAAAATTAACCGCTTCGACGTCTATGCCTTGTTCTAATAAAAGCTTTATAGCCAAAGTACTATCGAGTCCGCCGGAAAAGAGTGCCAGCGCCTTAACCATGCAAAACACCTCCCTTAGGGACGGTTCTATTGGAGAGTATTTTCTACACTAAAAAGAAAATGTTCTCTTAGAACCGTCTCTAAAAGTAGTATTTTACGAAGTGTAATACAATTAAAAGTATAGCGAAAAAAAGGGAAGAAGACAACCGCGAAATATTGACAAGAAAATTTTAGTATATTAAAGTATTAAAATAAGATAACCGTAAGGGGTGTTGCGATGTTTAAGTACGAGGGAAAGCTTAGGGAACCGGCGTTAGATAGTTTATTTGAAGCGATACTGTCTTTGCAAAATTTAGATGAATGTTATGCTTTTTTTGAAGATATTTGTACCATAGCTGAGTTAAAGGCCCTGGCGCAGCGCTGGGAAGTGGCTAAAATGCTCGAAGCAGATAAGACTTATCAGGAAATAGTCCAAAAAACCGGTGCCAGCACGGCAACTATTAGTCGGGTCAAACGGTGTCTAAATTATGGTGCTTCTGGTTACCGCTTAATGCTTGCTAGACTAAAGGAAGAAGGGAAGTTATGAGAGAAAATTTTAAAGAATTGCCGCCTGGAGTAAGAGATTATTTGCCAGAGGAAGCCCGGGTCCGAAGACGGCTTGAAAACTTGTTTGTAGAACTGGTGGAAAAGGAAGGGTTTCAGGAGATTTTAACCCCTGCCTTTGAGTATTATGAAACCTTACGGGAATCCCAGTCGGAATCCGAATTAATTAAATTTGTAGACCGTACCGGGGAGCTTTTAGCTCTTCGGGGAGATATGACTACTCCCATTGCCCGGGTGGTTTCTACTAAACTAAAACATCAAGAGCTGCCCCTGAAAATATTTTATGCGGCGACCGTTTTTTCTGGAAATTTTTCCGGTAGAAACAGACTTAGGGAGTTTAAACAGTTAGGGATTGAGGTTTTTGGGGACATTACTACTAAGTTAGAAGCATCTCTAATAAAGTTAATGGCGACTTATTTGCTAAAAGCCAAGGTCAAGAACCTGGAAATTTCGCTGGGACATGTGGATATTTTAGTCGGGCTCATTGAAGAGTATGATTTAAACCAGCACTTTCAGGAAATAAAAAATGCCTTAAACCAAAAAGATTACGTAGCCTTAGAAGGTATCTTAGAACGGGCCGGAAAAAGCCAGGTTGTCCGCGAAAGCCTGGTGGATTTTTTGCAGCAGCGGGGTGGTAAGTCAATTCTCAAAAAAGCAAAAAAACTAATTCAGCACCCCAAGGCGCAAAAAGCTTTTACCCAATTAGACGAAGTTTTAGAGAACCTAAATTACGCCGGTATCAAGGAATTAAAACTGGACTTTTCTTTAGTTCGGGATTTAAACTACTACACGGGACTGGTGTTTGAAGCTTATACCCCTTATCTTGGCTATCCCTTAGGGGGCGGGGGACGTTACGATTTTCTCTTAAGAAAATTTGGTTGGGATACTCCGGCCTTTGGTTTTGCCCTGGGCCTGGAAAGAATTATGGAAAGTATTGCTAATAGTATTGACAAATAATTTTTTTAACCGTAATATTTTAGTATATTACTAATTTAATACTTTAATATAATAAAGTGAGGCAGCAAAATGAAAAACGGTTTAACTTTTGCTTTACCTAAGGGAAATTTATTTCCGGATACTGTTCAACTTTTATTTAAGGCAGGCTTACTAAAAGATAAAGACATCCTTTTGGACGGTAGAAAACTTGTAATTAAAGATGAACCGTATACCTTTATTATTTGCCGGCCAACGGATATCCCGACCTTTGTGGAGTATGGAGCGGCCGATTTGGGTATAGTGGGTAAAGATGTGATTGAGGAGCAAAGACGGGAAATATTTGAACTATTAGATTTACAGTACGGGAAATGCCATTTTGCAGTGGCGGCAGCAAGAGATAATCCAAAAGTTCATGATTTGGGAAAACTTACGGAAATAAGGGCTGCCAGCAAATTTCCCGAGGTTACCCGTCGGTTTTTTAAAGGTCTTGGGGTGCGGGCGGAAGTTATCAAAATGCACGGAAATGTGGAGTTAGCGCCACTGGTGGGTTTGGCCGATGTAATTGTGGACCTGGTTTCTACCGGGCGAACTTTAAGGGAAAATAACTTAATTGAAATAACCAAGATAATGGATATTACTGCAAGGCTTATTGCCAACCGGGTGGCGGCCCGGGTTTATGACCGGGAGATTAAGGCAATAGTTAAAAAGTTTAAAAATTTAGTTGGGGGCGAAAAAGATGAAGTTAATCTTAAATAAAGAAGAGCTTTTAAGTAAATATTCCCGACGAAAAGCAATGGAAGAAGACTTAGAGCAAAAGGTAAGAAAAATTATTTATGAGGTGGCAGCTTTAGGGGATGAAGCGTTACTAAAGTACGCCCGGGAGTTTGATGAATTTAAAGGTGATCTAAATAATCTTAAAGTAACTGAAGAAGAAATAACAGAAGCTTACAAAAAGGTGGATAATGATTTTTTAAAGAGCCTTCGCAAAGCAATTTTGCGGGTATCCGCTTTTCACCAAAAGCAACTTCCCAAAAGCTGGTTTACTACTGAAGAAAAGGGTAATATTCTCGGGCAAATTTATACTCCGGTGGAGGTTGCCGGGATTTACGTACCGGGAGGGACGGCCGCCTATCCTTCGTCGGTGGTAATGAATGCGGTGCCGGCAAAAGTTGCCGGGGTGCAAAGAATTGTAATGGTTTCCCCCCAAAAAGGGGAACGGATGAATCCGTATGTTTTAGTAGCTGCCCGGGAAGCGGGGGTTACGGAAATCTACCGGGTAGGGGGGGCGCATGCTATTGCTGCTTTAGCTTTTGGCACGAAAACCATTCCTAAAGTAGACGTAATAACCGGACCGGGTAATATTTATGTTACATTAGCCAAAAAGATCGTTTACGGTATGGTCAATATCGATATGCTGGCCGGCCCCAGTGAAGTGGTGGTGATTGCTGATAGTTCCTCCAGACCTGAGTACCTGGCAGCGGATATGTTGTCCCAGGCCGAGCACGATCCCTTAGCCTCGGGAGTGGTTATTACCTGGGATGAGGAGCTGGCCCGGAGGATAGCGCAAAAAGTGGAAGAGTATCTTTTACGCTTGCCCCGCCGGGAGATAATTTTAGAGGCTTTGGAAAGTTGTGGAGGGATTGTAGTGGTTCGGGATAAAGAGGAAGCTTTTTCCCTTAGTAACCGGCTGGCGCCGGAGCATTTAGAGTTAATGCTAGAAGAGCCGTTTTCCTATTTACCAAAAGTAAAGAATGCGGGGGCCATTTTTTTGGGTAACTTTAGCCCGGAGCCAATGGGTGATTACCTTGCCGGACCAAACCACGTTTTGCCCACTTCCGGTACGAGTCGCTTTTATTCGCCCCTTGCGGTGGATAATTTCTTAAAGAAAAGTAGCGTCATTTATTATTCTAAAGAAGGCTTTTTGGAAGATGCTCAGGATGTTATAAAACTTGCCGAAACGGAAGGACTTTTTGCCCACGCCCTTGCGGTGAAGGTGAGGATTAGCAATGAATAAACCAAGATACTTTAAAGAATCATTGGCCCGGTTAAAACCCTACGAACCTCATTTAGTGCCCTATAACATAAAACTCGATGCCAATGAAAATCCGTATCCTTTTCCCGGAAGTTTACTGGACGAAATATTTACTAAAATTGGTTCGAAGGATTTTCCTCTTTATCCAGATCCGTTGTCTTCCAGGCTCAGGAAAAAACTTGCGGAGAAGCTTGGGGTTTTACCGGAAAATATTGTTTTGGGAAATGGTTCTGATGAATTAATCCTTTGCCTTTATTTAGCTTTTGGCGGGCAGGGAAGAACAGCTCTGGGCTTTAGCCCATCCTTTGTAATGTTCTGGCATCATGCTTTTGTAACCCAAACTGAATTTAGGGAAGTCCCTTACCGGGATGATTTTAGCTTTGATTTAAAAAAGGCTTTAAAAACCATTGAAGAACAGAAACCGCATCTGGTATTTCTTGCCAATCCCAATAATCCCACGGGGAGTTTGGTGGATTTAAAAACTATTGAAAAGCTTTTAGCTTTTGACCACCTGTTAATCGTGGATGAGGCCTACGTGGAGTTTTCTGGTGTTTCTGCAGTGGAATTGTTAAAAGAATATCCAAACCTTGTAATTTTGCGGACCTTTTCCAAGGCCCGGGCGCTTGCGGGCTTAAGGCTTGGCTATTTAATTGCCAATAAGGAAGTAATAAAGGAAATTATTAAAGTAAAAAATCCCTACAACGTTAATATCTTTTCGCAAATTGCCGGTGAAGTGGTTTTAGATAACGAAGAGGTTTTTAAAGAGGAAATAAAAGAAATCATTGCCGAAAGGGAAAAGCTTTTTCAACAATTAATTGCCTTAGGTGTGAGACCGGTCAAAAGCCATGCTAATTTTATCTTGGTGGAATTTGGGGAAAGGGCGAAAACGATTCACCAGGAGTTAATTAACCAGGGCATCCTGGTACGGTATTTAGGTGGAGTTCTTGCTAATTATTTGCGGATAACTGTTGGTACTCCGGAAGAAAATCGACAACTTTTAAAAATACTGGAGGAAAACTTATGAGGCGGGCAGAGGTACAACGAACAACTTTAGAAACTCTGATTAATGTGGAGTTTTCATTAGACGGAAACGGAGAGTTTTCCGGAACTTCAGGCCTTGGCTTTTTTGACCACATGCTCACCCTGTTTTGTAAATTTGGCGGGTTTAATTTAAATCTTTCCTGCCAGGGCGACTTGGATGTGGATGACCACCATACGGTGGAAGATATTGGTCTGGTTTTGGGGGAAGCGTTTTCTAAAGCTTTAGGGGATAAAAAGGGAATTGCCCGCTTTGCTTCGGGTTTTTATCCGATGGACGAGGCGTTAATGCTGGTAGCGGTTGATATTTCCGGACGGCCGTATCTTGCCTTTGAGGCCGAGTTTCCGCCGGTTTTGGCAGGTAAATTTAACTACCAGATGATTGAAGAGTTTTTCCGGGCGTTCGTGCAAAAAGCCGGGATTACGTTACATGTCCGGGAAATTGCGGGCAAAAACTTACACCATAAAGCCGAGGCAATTTTTAAAGGGGTGGGACGCACCTTAAAAGTTGCAGTTACCTTGGAGGGAGATACCCTTCCTTCCACTAAAGGAGTGATTTAAGAAGTGACGGTAGTAGTGGATTATGAAATGGGAAATCTTTTAAGCGTAACCAAAGCGCTTACGGATTTAGGTTATAATCCTGCCATTACTTCGGAACCCAAAAGAATTTTAGAGGAGGATATAGTAATCCTACCCGGGGTGGGGGCCTTTCGCGATGCGGTAAAAAACCTTCGGGAAAAAGGGCTGTTTTCGGTATTAAAAGAACGGGCAGTGTTAGGCCGGCCAATCTTAGGGATATGTCTTGGCATGCAGCTTTTATTTACTAAAAGCTATGAGGATGGCGAGTATGAGGGCTTAGACCTTATCCCCGGGGAAGTGGTCCGTTTTCAAAAGGCTCCCAAAATACCCCATATGGGGTGGAATGATCTTTTGCCTCAGGATGCAAGTAACAGCCTCTTTAAAAACTTAAACGATTATTATGTTTACTTTGTCCACTCTTACTATGCTAATACTGATACGAAGTACGTCGTAGCTTATGCTGAATACGGGGAAAAATTTCCGGCAATAGTAAACCGGGGAAAAATTTTTGGTTTTCAGTTTCACCCGGAAAAAAGCGGGTCGGTGGGGCGGCAAATACTTAAGAATTTGAGGGAGATGCTATGATTTTAATACCGGCAATTGATTTAATGGGGAAAAAAGTGGTGCGGTTAACCCAGGGAGAATTGGCGCGAAAAAAAGAATATTCTCTTTCCCCGGTGGAACTGGCGTTAAAGTACCAGGAAGCAGGGGCAAAGTTAATCCATATCGTGGATTTAGACCGGGCTTTTTTTGGAGAAAGCGAAAACTTTGAAGTTATCGCCCAAATAATAAAAAAAGTATCCGTTCCGGTAGAAGTCGGAGGCGGGATAAGAAGTATCGAAAGTTTTCAGGAACTAATAGACCTTGGGGTCTCCCGGGTAATTATTGGCACGGTGGCTGTAACTAATTCCGAGCTTTTAGAGGAAATGCTGAAGATAAGCTCTGAAAAAGTGGCGGTAGGGATAGATGCTAAAAACGGTATGGTGGCTATTAAAGGTTGGGTGGAGAGTTCTAATTACCGGGCGGTGGAGCTTGCCCACAAGGTTAAAGAGATGGGTGTTACTACCATAATTTATACCGATATTGCCCGGGATGGTAGCTTAACCGGCCCCAATTTTACCGAGACTTTAAAGCTCTATGAGGAAACAGGTTTAAAAGTTATTGCTTCAGGCGGGGTTTCCGGCCTTAATGATTTAAAACGCTGGCGCGAACTTGGAGAAAACAAAATCTACGGGGTTATTGCCGGTAAAGCAATATTAGAAGGAAAGATTGATTTAAAGGAAGGCATACGCCTACTGGAAGGGGAGTTTTAATGCTAACGGTACGGATTATACCTTGCCTTGATGTAAATAAAGGGCGGGTGGTAAAAGGAGTAAATTTTTTAAACCTGGTGGACGCTGGAGATCCGGTGGAGCTGGCCGCTTTTTACGACCGGGCAGGAGCCGATGAAGTCGTATTTTTGGATATTACCGCTTCCCATGAAGGACGAAAAACTATGGTGGAAGTAGCCCGGCGGACGGCCACCACCCTTACCATTCCGTTTACGATAGGCGGTGGCATCGGAAGTATCGATGATATCCGGACACTCCTTGCGTCGGGGGCGGACAAAGTTTCGATAAATTCGGCGGCGGTGAAAAATCCCCGACTTATTAGTGAGGCGGCCCTAAAGTTTGGCAGCCAGTGTATTGTGGTGGCTATTGATGCCAAAAGAAGAAGTGACGGGGGTTTTGAAGTTTATATCCACGGTGGGAGAACTCCTACCGGTTTAGATGCTGTGACCTGGGCCAAAGAGGTGGAAAAGCTTGGAGCCGGGGAGATTTTGCTGACGAGTATGGACCGGGATGGTACTAAAGATGGGTATGACTTAGAACTTACCAGGGCTATTGCCGATGCGGTGAAAATTCCGGTAATTGCCTCAGGCGGAGTAGGGGAGCTTTCCCATTTTTACGAAGGGGTGGCTTTGGGGCACGCTTCGGCTCTTTTAGCCGCTTCGGTGTTTCACTTTGGTAAATTTACCATTAAAGAAGTAAAAAGGTATTTAAAAGAGCGGGGGATACCGGTCAGATTGGGGGATACAGGAAATGGAGCTTAAATTTGACGAAAAAGGCTTGATTCCGGCGGTGGTACAGGATATAAATACCAAAGAAGTTTTAATGGTAGCGTATATGAATGAAGAAAGCTTAAAAAAATCCCTGGAGACCGGCGAGACGTGGTTTTACAGCCGCTCCCGCAACGCTTTATGGCATAAAGGCGAGACGTCCGGTAATACCCAGGAAATTGTGGAAATACGGTATGATTGTGACGCTGACTGTTTATTAATAAAAGTAAAGCAAAAGGGTGTAGCGTGTCATACCGGAAGTTATAGCTGTTTTTTTAGGACCCTTTGGGAAGCAAAGGAGGAAAAAGAAGATTTAAATGCGGTTTTAGCTAAACTCTGGCAGATTATCCTTGACCGGAAAGAAAAACTACCGGAGGGTTCATATACGGCAAAGTTATTTAAAAAAGGAGTTGATAAAGTTGCCCAGAAAGTGGGCGAAGAAGCGGTGGAAACGGTGATTGCCGCTAAAAATGAAGATAAAGGGGAATTAATTTATGAAGCTTCCGATTTAGTTTATCATTTATTGGTTTTACTGGCGGCAAGGGATATTGCTCTTGGCGATATTGCGGAGGAACTAAAAAAACGTTTTAAATAAGTATTTAAATTTGATGGCGCACTCCGGTGCGCTTTTAAATTTTTGCCGATCGCCTATCTCCTACGACCTACCACTTTTTTATTGACAGGAAAATTTGTCCTATGCTAAACTAGTTTCAAAATATATTTAAATATTTAAATATAAATTTGGGGGGAGTTTATTGGAAGACCTTGTTAACATTTTAAAAGCTTTGGCTGATACCCATCGACTACGACTTTTTTTAGAGTTAACGCGACGGGAAATGGGGGTATGTGAGGCGATTTCTCTTTTGGGGTTATCGCAGCCGGCCGTTTCCCACCATTTAAAAGTTTTAAAGCAAGCCGGGCTTATTAAAAACGAAAAACAGGGGAAAATTATTTTTTATTATGCCACTCCTGAGGCGGTGCAACTTTTGGAAAAGGAATTGGGAGGATTTTTGGGGAAGATTCGAAAATTACTGGAGACTCCGGTAAAACCTTCGCCCCTCAGAGAACAACCGGATTTATGCGAATTTTTAGGATTTAAAAAAGAAGTCTGTGAGGAAGGAGAGGAGTTATGAGCCAAACTTCTGCTAAATTATCGTTTGTAGACCGGTATTTAACGGTCTGGATTTTACTGGCAATGGTTTTGGGAGTAGCCCATGGTTATTTCTTTCCCGGGATTGCTGGGCTTTTAGACCGCTTGAGCATTGGTACCACTTCCATACCGATTGCTATTGGCCTTATCTGGATGATGTATCCGCCTTTAGCTAAAGTACGGTATGAAGAGGTTAATAAAATTTTCCGGGGTGGCAGTAAAATTTTCTTATTTTCCATCCTGCAGAACTGGATTATCGGGCCGGTTTTAATGTTTGTTTAAGCTTATGTTTTCCTTCACAATTATCCCGAATATTTTATGGGCTTAGTTTTAATTGGTCTTGCCCGCTGTATAGCTATGGTTATCCTCTGGAATGCTTTAGCAAAAGGGGATTCCGAATATGCAGCGGCGTTGGTGGCGTTAAACTCGCTCTTTCAAGTCTTTTTCTATTCCACTTATGCTTACTTCTTTATTAAAGTAGTACCCGGGTGGCTTGGTTACGATACCAAGGGGGTTGTCCTTGACATTTCTATGGGCGAAAGCCAGCAGTATTAGGAGGGGGGCTATGAATAACCTGGTTACTGTAATTAATTATTTAAAGTCTTGCGGTTGAGGTGGGGAATGTCCGGGGGAGGACCTTATCTTTTGTGCAATAAAGGAAATGCTAGAAGATGAGTTTCCCGGAAAATTTAGCTTTAAGTACGTAAACATTTTTACTCCGGAAATTGCAAATTATCCTGAGGTTTTATCGGCTTTAAAGGAGCGCAAATTAAGTTTACCGGTGGTTCTCCATAATGGTAAAATAATTTTAGCTGGCAAAGATGTTAATTTAACGACGGTTTATAGCTATTTTAATGCTAATGAGACGTAAATACCGGGGATGGGAAAGAAGGCGCCGGAAAAGATGGTTATTTTGTTAGCAATTATTGAGTTTTTGTGTGGTTCGTTAATGTTTTCTTACTGGTTGGGGGTCATGGCGGGCAAAAAGTTAGAAGAAGTGCGGGATGGCAATCCGGGAGCATTTAATCTTTGGTGTGCAGCAGGATATAAAGTTGGTTTTTGGGGTGCTTTTTTGGATTTTTTCAAGGGGTACTTCCCCCTTGTTTATTTCTTTAATAGGGGGTATCTTGATAGCGAGGTAACACTTGCTGTTGTGGCAATAGCACCGGTTTTAGGTCATGCATTTTCTCCTTTTTTAAAGTTTAAAGGAGGAAAAGCGTTAGCGGCCACTTTTGGAGTGTGGAGTGCGGTTACGTCTTTTAAAGCTTCCTTTGCTTACGCGGTGACCTTGGGGTTTTTAAAAGGTTTAGAACGAATTTTTTATTGGGGTAGCCCGTCCCTTCCAGAACGGGATGCAGTGCTTGATATCCTCGGTTTTGCCTTTTTGGGAGCATTTTTTCTTACGGGAATTTTTGCCGGTAACCTTTTTTACCTCTGGTGTCTGAATTTTCTTTTGTTATTTTACAAACGAAAACGAGACTTTGCAATTTTACTCGGAAAAGTCAGAGTTAAGTCATAAAAATTTAGCTTTTTAAAAATAATAGTCATGGTAAAATAATTTTATGGTATAATTAAAAATAAAGATAAAAAACAGGGCGGGGTGAAGATGGGTAAAAAAGGAACTTTTGCCATTATTGCGGTAATTATCGTTGCCGTTTTAGCCCTGGGGGTATACTACGCCACTAACCGTGAATTAAGTTCCCCAGCCAACGGCGGCAATGTAGTGGACCAGTACAATGAAGCTTTAAAAAATCATGAGCCTTTTTTGTTAGAATTTGCTGGCGCAACTTGACCTACCTGCGCCCAGATGGCACCGGTGGTGCAGGAATTAAAGAAAGAATATGAGGGTAGAATGAAGGTAATTGTTGCGGAAGTCAGCCGTTCCGATGGCCAACAGTTAGCGGCAAAATTTGGTATCCAGTATGTCCCAACATTTATTGTAGTTGATCAAAAGGGGAATATTGTTCCCTGGGTTGATGCTCAGGGGAATCAAATGCCGATGTTTGTCGGTGGTCTTACCAAAGAAGAATTAAAAGCCCAGATGGATAAAGTGGCTTTAACGGAAAAAAAAACCCTGAACTAACGGGAGAAGCAAGCAAAAAATCGTTTGCGCAAAGGCTTGCCGATCGTCTGCCGGCACTTCTGGGGAATTCCAAGCTTTTAGCTTTAGTGATTGTTTTTCTTGGCGGAATTGCTACCAGTTTTACTCCGTGTATTTTGGGGATGATTCCTTTGATTATAGGTTATACCGGTGGTTATGCGGGACGATCGCCCGGAAAAGGGTTTATCTACTCGTTATTTTTTGTTTTAGGTCTGGCAACTACCCTTACCCTTTTAGGAGTAGGAATTGGGGTTTTAGGAACTTTTATTAAAAGCCGGTTATTTGCTTTTAATTTTATCTTAGGTATAGTCGCAATTTTAATGGGGCTTGCGGTTATGGGCCTTTATACAATAAGTCTTCCTGGCTTAAAAAGGATGCCGGTAAAAGGTACGGGACTTTTTTCTTCGTACCTAATGGGCTTATTTTTTGGCTTATCCGCCAGCCCCTGTGCCACGCCGGTTTTAATTGTTATTGTAACTTATGCGCTGGCTAAAGCATCGCCTTTATTTGGCGGGGCGCTCCTGTTTTCCTACAGCTTTGGCCACGGTCTACCCTTAATCTTAGCCGGTACTTTTTCGGCCTTTTTGGGCAAGATTACTTCCTTGGGGCGGTACGGGGAAATAATTAATTATATTTTTGGCGGGATACTGATTTTATATGGACTGTATCTTTTGTTTGGGCAGGTGTTCTAAGGGGCAAAAGCCACTTTTGTTTATAATTAAATCTTTTTTCCTATTTTGGCGGATGTATGGCGAAAAATGCTACCGGCTTTGCCAAAATGGCTCGCGGAGCGGCCATGTCTTTGGTAGCCTTTTTCTTCATGGGCAGCGGTGGTGTCGGAACCTCCATTGGAGCCAAGATTATTAGTGCAGCCAATTTTGAAAAATTGTTTTTAGTTTATGGAATTGGGTTATTGGTTTTAACCTTTTTGGCAAAAGTATTGGTTACCGATTTAAGTGAGGTAAAAGCGGGGATGTAGATAAGTAAAAAGCCGGGCGCATAAGCCCGGCTTTTTTGTGCATCCGTCATGGGTGAGACTCACGTGAAAGTCCCGAACAACGTAAAGGTATAGTCTATTTTCAGCTGCTGCTATGATTTTCTCCAGCCCAGTCTAATCTAACTCCACGGTAAGATTCTTTAACGGTCAATAAGAAAAGTATGGCTGAAAATAAAATAAGAAAAATTAATTTTTCAACTACTGTGCCCCAAAGAGGACCTGGAATGGCCATTTCCGTAAAAATATAGAGGACTAAAAATAACGATAAAATTAAAATAGCTTTTAAAATAAATTTCCAGCCCCTTTGGCGGAGTGTTGGGCTTAAATTTACTGCCGTGTTCCAGGTGCATACCGTAAGAGCCACGATAATCATTCCTGGAAAACAAATGATAGTCTGAATCAATGGGATGTTGCTAAACAAAGTTAATATTACTAAAGCTGGAAGTATTAAGACGCTAACTAAAAGTATTTGCTTTCCGACGGCAATTTGCTTTAAAAATTCAAGGCGTGACTGGGGCGGTTTAGTAAGGTTATTAATGGGGAGCTTTTCAACCGGTATAAGAAATTTAGCGCTATAAAGAAGGGCTAGAAAGAAACCTAAAAGGGAAAACTTCCACCACCAATTAAGACGAGCCTCAGGATTAAGTATGCCGAATATTATGGGAGCAATTAAGATGCTACCAACGGTAAAAATAAGAAAACCAAGAAAAGGGTAGAAAAGTGAAACTTTTTTTCTCATAATTTTATCCACCTTCTATTTATATTTTTGGCTTTCACTATATAGGTTTGCCAGCCTCGAATGAACCCCGTTTTAAAGGTATAGGCATCTAATAAGAAGGTTGCAATGCCTAAAAGAGCTAAAATTAAAATAAAGGAAGTTATTTTACGCATTTACTCATCTCCTTATTTTAATTTTATAAATAAACTTAGGGAGCAAGTTAACTTTGGTATGGTTAGTCAATATCCTCGCCATTATGACTTTCTCTACTTGTCCAGTATTGTCTTATCGACCGGTAGGAGTCTTCAAGAATTACAATAAAAGAAATTATTGAAAATAAAAAGAGAACTATTGAGTTACCAATTGTTGTGTTAAGGATAAAGTTACTCACTTTGGGATTGATTATGACAGTCAAAATTGCAAAAATAAATATAAATGGTAAAAGAATTGCTGGGTAAATAAAATTACGCTTCCAAGCAGTTTTTATGAGTTCAGAGTTTAAATTGATTGCTGTGCCCCAGGTACCTGCTGCCAGTGTTGCCATAACCATTCCTGGAAGATAACTGAGAACAATAATTATTGGGATTTTAATAATAAGAATTGAGATTGCTAAAGCAGGAAATATGAGTATAATGGTTAAAAACGTGTGTTTTATGATGGCAATTTGCTTTAAAAATTCAAAACGCGACTTTGGTGGACTTGTGAGATTTTGTATGGGAAGGTTTTCAGCTGAAATAAGATATTCTTGAACATAAAAAGAGGTTAATATGATAATTACAATTGAATCCTTCCACCACAAATTAAAACGACCTTGAATATTTGGTAAATCAGAGATGTAATTACCAATAATAAAACCAAAAACAGTCGAAATGAGAAATCCGAAAAGAAAATATGAGGAAAACGAGGCCTTCTCTTTCGCCACAGTCTTTCACTCCTTTGGTTACCTGTGGTTTACGCCATATGCTTGCCAACCATTGTAAAAACCTTTTCCAAATGTGATTGTATTTGAGACTAAATTATAGACTGTAAGAGCAGGCGAGGCATAACTAAGTAGTTTGGCTGCTTTACTAACTACTGCTCCCTCTTTAATCAGAGTACCCACAGCATTTGAATATCTACCAACTCCTTCAAGTGCTATATTCTTTGCGGCTTCTTTTGGGGTCCAGGTCATCGGATTTAAGTTACTGTTGACAACATCTTTAACCCCTTGCAAAGTAGCATACCCTAAACGCTTTGCGTTGTACTCCACATTATTCAACCAGCTCATCTAATATTTTACCTCCTTCCTGTTTTGGGCGAAAGAGGACCCCGCTTTCCCCGTAACGTGGTCGGTTTCTTGCCAACAATCTGGCCTCAAGGCAACACAGGTTTCTGCCCGTAGGAAAGTCAAACCGCACTTTCCAGGTCCCTTTGGGCATTTCCGGATTAATAAACAACCCATAAGCATAACTCCGAACAAACGTTTTTCCTTCGTACTCCTGAGGCAGGGGCGGGACTTGTCCTACCGAAAAAAACCAAGGCTTTTCTTCATACCACCAGGATAGAAACACAGGTAGCGGACGGTATACACCTGCCAATTCAGCAAAAAAGACTATTTGATAGTCGTCCTGGTAAAAAATATTAGTCGGTGCGACAGGGTAAAGGCTTTCTTTATCTGCCTGGACGTCAAGGCACAGGTTGCATTTTACAATTTCAACATTGCGTTCCAACTTGAGCAGGTCTTCTTTAGTAGTAGTGAAAAGCTGGTTTCCTGATTTACTGATGGTAAAAGGTGCTTTTAGAGGCAAGTTAAAAGGAGTTAGATCCAGGCATCCATCAGGTGGGGTAATAGTTACTTCGTTTATTTCGTTGTTCCACGAAATTTCCAGGATTTCCAACATTTTGACAGGAAAGTAGAGTCGCATTTTTTAACCTCCCTGTATTTCAAAAAACTAAATCACATTTTCTTGTTTTTGAGCTTTATTGTAAAAAAATAAAAAAATTCTGTCAATGGGTATAATTTGTCATATTTTGTCGTTAAAACCCTATCAAGCGTTATGTGCATAACAGGGATAAGGCACAGGTGGGTAGACTCCCGGGCGAGGGTAACAGGGTTAAAAAGAAGATGTTGAAAAAAGTAAAGCCGCAAAAAATGCGGCTTTTACCGGTTGACATGCTCTAAAAGGATTTTTTCCAGTTCTGCTTTGGAGGGGACTCTTCCGGATAAAACGACTTTTTCGTTAATGACCAGGCCCGGTGTGGACATTACCCCGTACTTCATTATTTCCGGAATATCTTGAACTTTTTGAACGCAGGCGTCGATGTTTAGTTCGGCTAAAGCGTTAAAAACCATTCTTTCCAGCTTTTCGCAGTTAACACAGCCCATTCCCAAGATTTTAATTTCCATCATAAAACCTCCTTTGAGAAATTTATTTTAAAAAATAGCATTAAATAAATAACCGGTTAATAAAATCCCAAAACCAACTATGCTCACAAAAGTTGCTAAAAGCTTAGGCTTTAAAACTTTTCTTAAAATAATCATTTCCGGAAGGCTTAAGGCCGTTACCGACATCATGAAGGCTAAAACGGTGCCCAAAGCCACTCCTTTTTCAAATAGGACTTTAACAATGGGGATGACACCGGCGGCGTTAGAGTAAAGGGGAATACCCAAGAGTACCGCAAAGGGTACGGCCCAAAATTGACCTTTGCCGGCGTATTTGATAAAAAAGTCGGTGGGGACATAGCCGTGCATAAAGCCGCCTATGGTGATGGCAACTACAACATAAGGCCAAACTTTTTTAAGAATGTCTTTGGTAGCAAACTTTGCGAATTCTACTCTTTGGGCAAAAGTCATCCCATGGGATGTAGCAGCTTGTTCTCCCATTTTAATCTGGTAAACGTAGTCTTCCACCCAGTGCTCAAGCTTAAGTTTGCCGATGATTATACCTGAAATTATGGCAATTACTAAGCCGGAAGCAACGTAAATTAATGCCACTTTAACCCCAAACATCCCTAAAAGCATGACCAAAGCTACTTCGTTGACCATTGGGGCGGAAACGAGATAAGAGAAAGTAACTCCTAACGGTACTCCGGCTTCGACAAAGCCGATAAACAGGGGAACGGCGGAACAGGAGCAAAAGGGCGTAACAATTCCAAATAAGGCTGCGAGGATATTACCCAAAAATCCAAATCTGCCGCTTAAAACCTTCCGGGTCTTTTCCGGGGTGATATACGAGCGTAGATAGGAAACGACAAAGATAATTACGGTAAGTAAAAGGAAAATCTTTATGGTATCGTAAATAAAAAAGTGAACTGCTTCCCCTAAGGGACTTCCTTTTAAGAGGCCCAAAAGTTTATAAGTTACAAGGTCGGCAAAACTGTTAAGCATTATTATCCTCTCCCTTTAAGAGGTATTCGCTTTCTTTTTTGGTTTCTTCAATAACAATGTCTTTTAATAAATCCACAAGTTCGACAAATTTGGGGTTGGTCAGGCGATAATGAACATTTAATCCTACCCGGCGGGAGCTAACGATTCCCGCTCGCTTTAAAACCGCTAAGTGCTGGGAAATATTGGACTGCTCTAAGGAAAATTCTTCGATAAATTCGCAGACGCAGCGCTCGCGGTCTTTTAGGTAATAAATAACCTTTAGGCGGGTAGGATGGGCCAGAGCTTTAAAAATTTCGGCAAGTTCCGCCAGCAAAAAGTCCATATTTAACCTCCTGTTCACTATATTAGAATTTTATAATATAATAATACACTAAAAAACATGCGAAATCAAGTACAAACTTGTAGTTTTTTACAAAAGGATTATCTGAGGATGGGGTTGAATGGTATAATGGGATGGGGAAAATTAAAAGTAGATGGAGGATATCGATGGAGAAACTGTTAGCGACTTTAAACCCAGCTCAAAGAGAAGCGGTTACCCATGCCCATGGGCCACTGCTGGTTTTGGCCGGAGCGGGAACAGGGAAAACCAGAGTTTTAACCTTCCGTATTGCTCACTTGCTTTATCGGAAAATGGCCTACCCCCATGAAATTTTAGCCATAACTTTTACCAATAAAGCAGCCCGCGAGATGAAAGAACGGGTAGAAAAGTTAATAGGAAGAAGTGCCCGGGAAATTTTGATTTCTACTTTTCATTCCTTTGCTTTAAGGATATTACGGAATGAGATTGAAAAGCTTGGTTTTAGCCGCGATTTTACCGTTTACGACGATGACGACCAAATCCAGGTGATAAAGGAGTGCATAAAAGAGCTAAATATTGACGATAAGCGGTTTGCTCCCAAGGCTATTGCTTACCATATATCTTCCGCCAAGGACAAGCTTATTTCCCCCCGTCAGTATAGAGACGATGCCGATGACTTATTTAAAGAAAAAGTGGCGATAATTTATAATATGTACCAGGAAAAGCTTTCTAAAAATAATGCCCTTGACTTTGATGACTTACTTTATTATGCGGTAAGGCTTTTTGAAAATTATCCTCACGTTCTTGAATACTACCAGCGGCGGTTTAAATACATCTTAGTGGATGAGTACCAGGATACCAGCCACGCTCAGTACCGGCTGGTAAATCTTTTAGCCCAAAAACACCGCAATCTCTGTGTGGTGGGAGATCCCGACCAGAGCATTTATTCCTGGCGGGGGGCAGATATTACTAACATCTTAAATTTTGAACGGGATTACCCCGAGGCGAAAGTAGTAATCTTAAAAGAAAATTACCGCTCTACCCAGAAAATCCTCGATGCGGCTAATGCGGTTATTGCCAATAACCGGCTGCGCAAGGAAAAAGAACTATTTGCCGCTAAAGAACCGGGCCATCCCGTTTACTTTTATCCGGCGGTAGATGAAAAAGATGAAGCAGCCTTTGTGTCCTTAACTATCGAGGATTTGGTAAAAAGCGGGGAATATACTTTTAAAGACATTGCACTCTTGTACCGAACCCATGCGTTATCCCGGAACTTTGAAGAAGCCTTTATTCAGCGGGGTATACCTTATGTAATTTTTGGCGGAAATCGCTTTTATGATCGGAAAGAGATAAAGGACATTATTGCTTATTTAAGGGTAGTGGCTAATCCTTACGATAAAGTTTCTTTAAAAAGAATTATTAATGAGCCCAAAAGGGGTATTGGGGAAGCAAGCTTTGCCAAAATTGAAGCGTATGCGGAAAAAACGGGGCTTCCTATAGGGTTATTGTTACTAAGGGATGAGGCTTTGGCTTTAGTTTCCGGGAAAACCAAAAAGGCCCTTTTGGAATTTGGCGAAATGCTCCACTGGTTTCGGGAGTTAAAGGACAGGATAAGCGTGACGCAACTAACCGAAGAAATTTTAAAGCGTTCCGGTTATCAAGAAGCTTTAGAAGCAGAAGATACGATGGAAGCAAGGAATCGCATTGAAAACCTCAAGGAATTTTTGACGGTTACCCAGGCTTTTGAAAGAGAGAGCGAAGATAAGTCTTTAGAAGCGTTTTTAGGTACCATATCCCTGTTAACCGATGCGGATACCGAAGAGGGCGGCGATAACCGGGTAAGGATGATGACGTTACATGCCGCCAAGGGTCTGGAGTTTCCGGTGGTTTTTTTGGTGGGTTTAGAGGAAGGGATATTTCCTCACAGCCGGGCCATTTTCAGTATTGATCCGCAAGAATTGGAAGAAGAAAGAAGGCTTTGTTATGTGGGGATTACCCGGGCCCAAAATAAACTATATCTGACCCGGGCAAAAAGGCGGATGGTTTACGGCCGTACCGATTTTAACGAACCTTCGCGCTTTTTAGAGGAAATACCCGAAGAGTTAATTGAAAGTTTATTAGAAACGGTTTCCGGAGTTAATGAAGCTGCCAAAACTCTTTCTCCGGGGAGAGAAAAGCAAAATGGGGCTTTTTCTCCGGGAGATAGGGTAAGCCATAAAAAGTTTGGAGTGGGAACGGTGTTAGAAGTTAAGCCCCAAGACGGGGATGTAATTTTAAAGGTGCGGTTTGCCGATGGCCAGGTAAAAGAACTTCTGGGAAGTTTTGCTCCTATGGTAAAAGTCTAAGGAGGTGGATGGATGGATAAGGAAGCTGTCAGAAAGCGTATCGAAGAACTTAGGGCTCTTCTTCATTACCACAACTACCGGTATTATGTTTTGGACCAGCCGGAAATAAGCGATGCCGAATATGACCGGATGCTCCGGGAGTTAATTTCTTTGGAGCAGCAGCATCCCGAGTTTATCACTCCCGATTCTCCATCCCAGCGGGTAGGCGGGGAAGTGGCCAAAGAATTTCGGGAAGTGGCCCATTTAAAACCAATGTACAGTCTTGATAACGCTTTTGGACCGGAGGATTTAAAGGAATTTGACCGGAGGGTGCGTTCCCTTTTACCCGGACAGGAAGTAGAGTATGAGATAGAGTTAAAAATCGATGGCCTGGCCATATCTCTGGTGTACGAAAACGGAGTTTTGGTGCGAGGAGCAACCCGGGGTAACGGTACTACGGGGGAAGATATTACCGCTAACGTTAAAACCATTAAAGCTATACCCTTAAAATTACGGAACTCCGTACCCCTTTTAGAAGTTCGGGGAGAGGCGTACATGCCCAAGGAATCTTTTGCCCGTTTAAATGAGCAACGGGAAGAGCGGGGTGAGCCTTTATTTGCCAATCCCCGGAATGCAGCGGCCGGGTCCTTACGGCAGCTTGACCCCAAAATTACTGCCGAACGGGACCTAAGTGCTTTTATGTATGCTATTGGGGAAGTTCAGGGATATGAGCCCAAAACCCAGGCGGAATTAATGGATTGGCTTTTGGAACTTGGTTTTAAAGTAAATCCTTACCGGGAAGTATTCAATAATATTGAAGATGTGATAAATTATTGCCAGAGCTGGCACGAGAAGAGGTTTTCCCTGCCCTATGTTATTGATGGCTTGGTAATTAAAGTAAATAGTCTTGCCCAGCAGGTAGCTTTGGGGTTTACCGCAAAGTCTCCCCGGTGGGCGATTGCTTATAAGTTTCCAGCGGAAATTGCCGAGACCCGGTTAAAAGATATTATCGTCCGGGTTGGCCGGACCGGAGTTTTAACCCCAACGGCTATATTTGAACCGGTAAGCCTTGCCGGCACTACCGTGACGCGAGCATCGCTTCATAATGAGGATTACATCCGGGAAAAGGATATCCGGATTGGCGATATCATCAGGGTGCAAAAAGCCGGGGAAATTATACCGGAAGTAGTGGAAGTGGTAAAAGAAAAGCGGACCGGTGCGGAAAAAGAGTTTGTGATGCCTGCTACCTGTCCGGTCTGCCAGGGGAAAGCGGTAAGGCTTCCCGGCGAGTCGGCCTGGCGGTGTACCAATGCTTCGTGTCCTGCCCAGTTAAAAGAAGGTATCGTACATTTTGCGTCAAGAGGAGCTATGAATATAGAAGGTCTGGGACCGGCGGTGGCCGAGCTTTTACTGGAAGCTGGCTTAATTCAGAATTATGCTGACCTTTACTATTTATCTGCCGAAGAGGTTGCCAGGCTTCCGCGGATGGGGAAAAAATCGGCCGAAAACCTAATTAATGCTATAGAAAAAAGTAAGCAAAATAGTTTGGAACGGCTTATTTACGGCCTTGGAATCAGGCTTGTAGGGGAAAAAGCAGCGCGGGATTTGGCTGTTCATTTTAAGGAGCTTGACAAGTTAATTGCTGCCGCGGAAGAGGAGATTATGGTGATTCCTTCTGTGGGACCCAAAATGGCGGCTTCAATTAAGGCGTTTTTTGTCCAAAAGGAAAATTTAGAACTTATCGAAAAGTTAAAAGCAGCAGGAGTAAATACCAGGTACTTATCCGAGGTGCGAGATAACCGCTTAGAAGGGTTGACCTTTGTCTTAACCGGAACACTATCATCTTTTACCAGGAAAGAAGCCGAGGAATTAATTCAAAGTCTTGGCGGAAAAGTAAGTTCTTCCGTTTCGAAAAAAACCAGTTATGTAGTGGTTGGCGAAGATCCGGGTAGTAAATTGGCAAAGGCAAAAGAGCTGGGGATTCCAATTTTATCCGAAGAAGAATTTCGAAAAATGGTGATGAGTTAAGATTTTCACTATTTTCTTGCCAATGTTTGTTAGATTTTTGTATAATGGCAAAAGGATATTTTTTAAAGGAGGAACGTTTATGACAATTTCTATTAAGGATGTGGAACATGTGGCAATGCTTGCTCGTTTAGAGTTAAGCGAGGAAGAAAAAGAAATGTACACAAAACAGCTAAACGATATTTTAAAATATGCCGAGCAATTACAGGAGCTTGACACCGAAAACGTGAAACCTACCGCCCACGTGCTACCAATTAAAAACGTCTTTAGGGATGATACGGTTCATCAACATATGGATCCTGAAAAAGCCCTTTTAAATGCACCGGAACGGGAAGAAAACTTCTTTAAGGTGCCGAAAATTATTTAAAGGAGGGTATGGTTTTGGAACTATATTACTTAAGTGCAAAAGAAATAACCGAGAAAATAAAGGCTAAAGAGATATCGGCAGTAGAGGTGGCAAAAGCTACTTTTGACCGCATAGAAGCGGTAGAACCAAAAATTCAGGCTTATGTGACGGTAACCCGGGAATTGGGATTAAAAATGGCCCGGGAAGTCGATGAAAAAATTACTCGAGGGGAAGACCCGGGACCGCTGGCGGGGGTACCGGTGGCCATCAAAGATAACATGTCTACTGCCGGGATTAGAACTACCTGTTCATCGAAAATCCTGGAAAGCTACATACCTCCGTATGACGCTACTGTGGTGGAAAAATTAAAAGCTGCCGGAGCGGTATTTACCGGTAAAACTAATTTAGACGAGTTTGCTATGGGTTCCTCTACCGAAAATTCCCGCTTTTTCCCGACGAAAAATCCCTGGGATTTAGAACGGGTGCCCGGGGGTTCTTCCGGAGGGTCGGCCGCCAGTGTTGCCGCCGGGGAAGCGGTAGTGTCTTTGGGCTCCGATACCGGGGGTTCCATTCGCCAGCCGGCAGCTTTTTGCGGAATAGTGGGCTTGAAACCTACATACGGGGCGGTAAGCCGGTATGGCCTGGTGGCTTTTGCCAGCTCCTTAGACCAAATCGGACCTTTTGCCCGGACGGTGGAAGATGCTGCTCTCTTATTAAACGTAATAACTGGACATGACCCTAAAGATTCTACTTCAGCTAACGTTGATTACCCCAACTATTTAAGCTTTTTAAACCAGGACATTAAGGGCCTAAAAATTGGGCTGCCGAAGGAATATTTTATTGACGGTATTGATGCTGGAGTGAAAAAGGCGATTGATGAGGCAATTAAACTTTATGAAAGCTTAGGGGCGGTATTTGAGGAAGTATCTTTACCGCATACCAAGTATTCTTTACCGGTTTATTATCTCATCGCTCCGGCGGAAGCTTCCTCCAATCTGGCCCGGTATGACGGAGTCCGTTACGGCTACCGGGATTTTGAAGCCGAAGATGTGGTGGAAATGTTCTCCCGGACCCGGGCGGAAGGCTTTGGGGCTGAGGTAAAAAGACGGATCATGCTTGGTACCTATGCTTTAAGTGCCGGTTATTACGATGCTTATTACTTAAAAGCGTTGAAGGTACGAACATTAATTAAAGAAGATTTTGACCGGGCTTTTACCAAAGTAGATCTCCTTTTAACCCCAACCACTCCAACCCCGGCGTTTAAGTTTGGTGAAAAAACGTCCGACCCGGTTTCGATGTATCTTTCGGACATCTTCACCATGGCCGTAAACTTAGCCGGTCTTCCCGGGATTTCGGTTCCGGCTGGTTTTGACGGTCATCTGCCGGTATCGTTCCAGTTAATTGGTAAGCCTTTTGATGAAGGTACATTACTAAAGGTTGCCCATGCCTTTGAGCAAAACACCGAATTTCATAAGGCTCGGCCCAAGCTTTAGGAGGTGCGATATGCGGGACTACGAAGCGGTTATTGGTTTAGAAGTTCATGTGGAATTAAAAACCAATACGAAAATCTTTTGCAATTGTTCTACCGAGTTTGGCGGAGAGCCAAACTCCCATGTTTGTCCGGTATGTCTGGGACTTCCCGGGGTTTTACCGGTTCTAAATAAAAAAGTGGTGGATTACGCGATTAAAGCAGCGCTGGCGTTAAACTGCGAAGTGGCCGAATACTGCAAGTTTGACCGGAAAAATTACTACTACCCCGATTTACCCAAGAATTATCAGATATCCCAGTATGATTTGCCGTTAGCAAAAAACGGTTATCTGGAAATTGAAGTGGATGGGCAGGTTAAAAGAATTGGTATTACCAGGATTCACATGGAAGAAGATGCGGGAAAATTAGTCCATCAGGGAAACCTTGCGGTTACACCTTACTCTTTAGTCGACTACAATCGTACCGGGGTTCCGCTTATTGAAATAGTTTCGGAGCCGGATATTCGTACTCCGGAAGAAGCAAGACTTTATTTAGAAAAACTTAAAGCAATTATTCAATATACCGGAATTTCCGACTGCCGGATGGAAGAAGGAAGCTTAAGATGTGATGCGAACGTTTCGGTTCGGCCCAAAGGGCAAAAGGAGTTTGGGACAAAAACGGAAATAAAAAATATGAACTCGTTTAAGGCCCTGCAAAAAGCTTTGGAATACGAGATTTCCAGGCAAATTGAGGTTTTAGAAGAAGGCGGGCGAATCATCCAGGAAACCCGGATGTGGGATGAGGGAAGGCAGGTAACCCTTTCCATGCGCAGTAAAGAAGAAGCCCACGATTACCGTTACTTCCCCGAGCCGGACCTGGCGCCGGTAGTCATTGACCGGGAGTGGCTGGAAGAAATACGGGCAACATTGCCGGAGCTTCCGGATGCTCGTAAAAAACGGTTTGTGGAACAATATGGCTTAACTCCTTACGATGCTCATGTCCTCACCTTAACCCGGGAGCTGGCGGATTACTACGAAGAAGCGGCGAAGGGTTACAGTAATCCAAAAGCAGTAGCTAACTGGGTCATAAATGAGCTTTTACGCTTACTAAATGCCGCAGGAAAAGAAATTACCGAGTGTCCCATTAAACCGGGACAAATTACCAGGATGTTAGAACTTTTAGATAAAGGCACCATTTCCGGCAAGATTGCCAAGACTGTGTTTGAAGAGATGTTTTCATCCGGTAAAGACCCGGAGGTTATCGTTAAAGAAAAAGGACTTGTCCAGATTACCGATTTGGGTGAATTGGAAACGGTTGTTGCAAAGGTAATTGCTTCTAACCCTAAAGCCGTAGAAGATTACAAAAACGGAAAAGAAAAAGCAATTGGGTTTTTAGTAGGTCAAATCATGAAAGAAACCCGGGGGCGGGCCAACCCCGATGCCGTAAACCAGCTTTTGCGGGACAAATTAGCAAAACTTTAATATAATACTCAACCGCTGTCTTACCGGCAGCGGCTTTTTTTTTTGATTTTCTATTGACCACAAACCACCTACCATTTACCACTGCTTAAGTATACAGTATAAAAACTTTGAAAATCTTTTAACAATTTAGGGGGTGTGTTATCATTAAAAAATAGATTAAGCCACAGGTGGGAGGTTTGAGAAACGTGAAATTAAATGATAAACCCATTTATATTGTCGATACGACGCTAAGAGACGGAGAACAAACGGCAGGAGTAGTTTTTGCTAACAAAGAAAAAATTAGAATTGCTAAGTTTCTAGATGAAATGGGAGTGGACCAAATTGAAGCGGGAATTCCGACCATGGGTGGGGATGAAAAAGAAGCAATAACCGCCATTTGTAAGCTTGGCTTAAAAGCCAGCATCATGGGCTGGAACCGTCCAGTGATCAAAGATATTGAAGAATCGTTGCGTTGTGGTGTAGATGCGGTAGCTATATCCATTTCTACTTCAGATATCCACATAGAACATAAACTTCGGGCCTCCCGGGAATGGGTTATTGAAAATATGGTTAAAGCCTGCGAGTTTGCCAAAAAAGAAGGGTTATATGTTTCAGTGAATGCTGAAGATGCCAGCCGCTCCGATATGGAGTTTTTGGTACAGTTTGGTTTAGCGGCCAAAGAGGCCGGTGCTGACCGGTTAAGATATTGCGATACTGTGGGTATTTTGGACCCTTTTACTACTTTTGAGCGGGTAAAAGAGCTAAGAGAGAGGGTAGGGCTTGAAATTGAAATGCATACCCATAACGATTTTGGCATGGCCACTGCTAATGCTTTAGCCGGGGTTAAAGCCGGAGCTAAGTTTGTAGGCGTTACGGTGATTGGCCTTGGAGAGCGGGCCGGTAACGCTGCTTTAGAAGAAGTGGTCATGGCCTTAAAACATATTTATGGGATTGACCTTGGCTTTAAGACCGAACTTTTCCGTGAAGCGGCCCTTTACGTTTCTATGGCTTCTGGTCGGGAACTTCCTGCCTGGAAAGCTATTGTGGGTTCAAACATGTTTGCCCATGAATCGGGAATTCATGCCGATGGGGCTTTGAAGAACCCCAAAACTTATGAGGCTTTCCATCCGGAGGAAGTGGGTTTAGAACGGCAAATTGTTATTGGCAAGCACTCCGGTTCTGCTGCTTTAAAGGCCAAATTTGCTGAGTATGGCATTCAGTTAACCGATGAGCAGGCAGTAGAGCTTCTGCCCCATGTTCGGGCGCATGCGGTGGAATTAAAGCGGTCGCTCTTTGATAAAGAATTAGTTTTAATTTATGAAGAACATTTTGGAAAGAGGGGAATGTAATTGGGGAAGACAATCATTGAAAAAATTCTCTCCCAAAAGAGTGGTGGAGATGCGTATGCCGGCCAAATTGTCGTGGCCGATGTGGACTATGTTATGGGGCAGGATGGGACTGCGCCATTGGCGATAAAATCGTTTCGGGAAATGGGAGGAACAAAGGTTTTTGACCCGGAAAAAGTGGTTTTTGTCATAGACCACAGCGCCCCAAGCCCTAATGAAGGAGTATCACGCCTGCATAAGCTTATGCGGGAGTTTCGGGATGAATACGGGATTGATTTTCACGACATTGGTGACGGCGTTTGCCATCAAGTGGTACCCGAGAGTGGAAAAGTAGGACCGGGTTCACTGGTGGTTGGAGCCGATTCCCACACCTGTACTTATGGTGCTTTAAATGCTTTTGCCACCGGGGTTGGATCCACCGACCTGGCAGCGGCGATTATCTCGGGTAAGCTCTGGTTTAAAGTTCCTGAAACCATAAAGTTTGTGTTAAAGGGCAAGCTTCCAAAAGGGGTGTTTGCCAAGGACTTGATTTTGTACTTAATTGGGGATGTTACTGCGGATGGGGCAACCTACATGGCTGCGGAATATACCGGGGAAGCTATATCCAACCTGTCTATGGATGGAAGATTTACCATTTCCAACATGGCAATAGAAATGGGAGCAAAGGCCGGCTTAATGGAGGCTGATGAAAAAACCTTTGCTTTTGTTAAAGAACATGGCGGTAGGGATTTTACACCGGTCTTTGCCGATCCGGATGCGGTTTATGCTAAAGTTTTAGAATATGACGTATCGGAGTTGGAACCAATGGTGGCCAAACCGCATACCGTTGATAACACTGCCAAAGTTACCGAGGTGGCCGGTACTCCGATTCACCAGGCGGTACTGGGAACCTGTACAAACGGACGGCTTGAGGATTTACGGATTGCAGCCAAAATCTTAGAAGGACGGAAGATTCATCCTAAAACCCGTCTGATAGTAGCTCCAGCATCAAGGAAAATTTTCTTAAAAGCAATGGAAGAAGGATTTATAAAAATCTTTGTGGAGGCAGGGGCTGCCGTGGTAACTCCTGGCTGTGGTCCGTGCGTTGGCACTCATAACGGTATACCTTCCGACGGGGAAAATGTTATTTCAACTGCCAACCGGAATTTCAAAGGCCGGATGGGCAACAGCAATGCCTTTATTTATTTAGCCTCACCGGCCACGGTGGCCGCATCGGCTATTGCCGGAGAAATTGCCGATCCAAGACCTTACTTTTAAGGATGGTGGAGTAAAAAATGATTTTAAGGGGTAAATGCCATAAATTTGGCAATGATGTAAATACCGATTATATAATTTCCGGTAAATATAAGTTTAAAACTTTAGATATGAATGAGCTGGCTAAGCACGTCATGGAAGACTTAGATCCGGATTTTTACAGTAAAGTTACTTCCGGAGATTTTATCGTTGCCGGCAGTAACTTTGGTTGCGGTTCTTCCCGGGAACAAGCACCGCTGGCTATTAAATATGCTAAAATAGGTGCGGTAATCGCTAAATCCTTTGCCCGGATCTTTTACCGCAATGCCATTAATACCGGTCTTCCGGTTATTGAATGCGATACCGATAAAATAAATGCCGGTGATGAATTAGAAGTAGATCTCTCTAAAGGGACAATCAAAAACCTTACCACCGGTGAGGATATTCCGATAAAACCTCTTCCCGATGTAATGATAAAGATTTTAAGGGATGGTGGTTTAATTGAGCATTTCAAAAAATATGGTACCTTTAATTTTTAAGGAGGTTTATAATGGCGCATAAAGTTACTTTAATTCCTGGTGATGGTATAGGACCGGAAATTGTAGAAGCTACCCGGCGGGTAATCGATGCTAGCGGCGCTCAAATAGACTGGGAAGTGGTAGAAGCGGGGGAAAAGGTCATGGCCGAGTACGGAACTCCCCTGCCGGATTATGTTTTAGAGTCCATCAAGAAAAATAAAGTTGCTTTAAAGGGACCGATGACTACACCCATCGGCACGGGATTTCGCAGCGTGAATGTTGCTTTAAGAAAAGCTTTAGATTTATACGCTAATGTTCGGCCGGCAAAATCCCTGCCGGGAGTTGTTACCCGGTACGAAAATATTGATTTAATCACTGTTCGGGAAAATACCGAGGATTTATACGCTGGAGTTGAACACATGGTAGGGGAAGATGCAGCGGAAAGTATTAAAATTATCACCCGAAAGGCATCAAAGAGAATTGTCCGGTTTGCCTTTGAACTGGCCCGGCGGGAAGGACGGAGAAAAGTTACCGCCGTTCATAAAGCTAATATCATGAAGTATACCGATGGATTATTTCTAGCAGTTGCCAGGGAAGTGGCGGCAGAGTATCCCGATATTGAGTTTGAGGATATGATTGTGGATGCGATGGCCATGAAGCTGGTGCAGTCGCCGGAAAAATTTGATGTAATGGTGATGCCCAATCTTTACGGTGATATTTTGTCTGACCTCTGCGCGGGTTTGGTGGGGGGACTTGGGGTGGCACCGGGAGCCAATATCGGTGACGAATATGCCGTTTTTGAGCCGGTGCACGGAAGTGCCCCTAAGCATGCCGGCCAAAACCGGGTAAATCCCCTGGCGGAGATTTTATCTGGGGTGATGATGCTAAAACACCTGGGAGAAGTGGATGCAGCTGCCAAAATCGAGCGGGCTTTAACCAAGGTTCTTCCCAATAAGGACATGGTTACCTATGATTTAGGCGGGACTGCGAAAACCTCCGAAATGGCCGATTATATTATAAAACATTTATAAAAGCCTCCAGTTTTGGAGGTTTTTATTTTTTACACCTGCGGGAAATGCTAAAATAGAGATGAAAAACAGGAGGGATTTGATGCTGGAAATTCGCTGGAAGTTAAAACATGTGGTTTTAATATTAATATTAACTTTAGTTTTGGTAAATGGGATGAATTTACTGTTGGGATCTCTTCCTCTTCCCGGTCTTAAAAGTTTTGGGGCTAGGGTTATCTTTTTGACTTTTTTTCAGGATATACTGCTATTGGCTTTGGTGTTGTGGGTGGTGGAAAAAAACCGAGGTCACCTATCTGATCTGGGGCTTACGGTAAAAAATTGGGGTAAAGCCTTTAAATGGGGAGTGTTTGGAGGTTTTTTAATTTTAATTGCCGTGGTGGTGGTGGGAGCTTTTAGTTTTAAAATTTTAAAGGTTAATCCTCCTCCGCAGACCTTTGAAAAACTCTTAACCCTGGCTAAAACTCCCACGGAGAAAAACCTGCTGGTCTTTTTGGGAGTTTTTCTCGGCCCTTTTGCCGAAGAGCTTTTCTTTCGCGGTTTTAGCTATCCTATATTAAAAAAATACATGGGTGTGGTTGGAGGGATAGCAGTATCTTCCTTACTTTTTGGAGCGATGCATTTTGATCCTTACCGGTTTTTACCGCTCTCGATAGGGGGAGCAATACTGGCGTATCTTTACGAAAAGACCGGTACGTTATTAAGCCCCTTTGTGGCGCATGCCACCTGGAATGGAATCATGACCTGGTTTGTAATGGGGAAAATGTTTTTTTATTAAGTATTTATGAAAGATAAAGTATTTTATTAATCCAGGAAAAAATGGAATATTTTTGGATTTATTTTCTTTTGCTAATATAATAAGGGAGGAAAAATATAAGGGAGGTTAAATAGTGAATAGCGAACGGTTAATGGAGAAATTTAATGAATATAAGAAGGCTGTTTTAAGACTAAAAGAAGCGTTGGAAGAAGATTTAACAAATCCTTTAGTTTATGATGGCGTAATTCAGCGTTTTGAGTTTACCTATGAACTGGCCTGGAAACTGATGAAGGCCTATCTTGAGTATGAGGGGTATGCAACTGTAAACTCGCCGCGAGCAGCCTTTAAAGAAGCTTTTGCCTATGGACTTATTTTTAATGGGGATGTCTGGATTGATATGATCGATGCTCGAAATCTTACTGTGCACACATATGACGAGCAAATGGCCAAAGAAATCTATGATAAAGTTAAAAAAAAGTATTATGACGCTTTTGCAGCATTTGCTAAGAAGATGGCGGAGGTGCTTAAATGAATTTCGGTTTACCTGAACATATTTTAAACGCTTTAATCAAAGAGTTGCAAAAAAGGGAAAATGTAATTAGAGCGGTTATTTTTGGATCCCGCGCCCGGGGGGATTATAAGTATAATTCTGATATAGACCTTGCGGTTTACTGCGAGGGCAGGATGCCATCGGGGTTATGGTCAGACTTAGATGAGGCAGCGGGTATTTACAAGATTGATGTTATAGATATGAATAGCCCGTTAGATGAAAAGTTTCGGCAAAGGATTGAGGAGCAGGGTATAGAGATTTACCGGAGAGAATAGAAAGTTTAATTCAGGAGGATTTATGGAAGAAATTTTAGAAATAATTGACCTTACCGAAGAAGGACTGGGTGTTGGGAAAAAAGAAAAGCGGGTTTACTTTGTTTCGGGGGATGTCACCGTTGGTGATGTGGTCAAAGTAAAAGTTACCGGCGAAAAAAGAGGCGTTATTCTAGGAGAGGCTCTGGAAATTTTAAATAGTTCTCCTTACCGGGATGTTCCCGGGTGTTCCCATTTTGGTTACTGCGGAGGTTGCAGTTTACAAAACCTTGATTACGAGCAGCAGTTAATACTTAAAAAAATAAAAGTTTATAATATTATGAAAAAAATTGGCCGGATAGATGCTCCTGTTAAACCAGTCTTACCAAATTTTTCTTTTTATCGCTACCGGCAAAAAGTGCATTTTACTTTTGGAATTAACCAGAATAAACTGGCCATTGGCTATTTTGACCGAAAAAATAAATGGTTTCCTCTAACCGATTGCTTAATAGCGGATAAAAACTTAATTGAGGTGGCCCATTATATTACTGAAATGTTGAGTTCCTATAAGCTTAAGGCTTACTTTAGCGATGATGGTGTCTTACGGCATTTGGTAGTTCGTAGATCTTTCACCACTGGGAAAATTCAGGCAGTGGTAACTGCTGCAAAGTTAAATTTTAAGGTAAAGGAAATTGCCGAAAAAATTTTTCTAAATCCCCAAATTCAGTCCCTAACCTTTCATGAAAACCCCAAAAAAACCCGGGAAGTTTTTGGGCCTGGACCAACAATTAATTTTGGGGATGATTTTCTTACCGAAGAACTTCTCGGGATTAAATATCACTTAACGCCGCTTTCTTTTTTTCAAATTAATCCGCCCCAGGCCGAAAAGATTTATGGTATTGCTTTAAATTATCTTAATTTAGTTAAAACCGATGTGGTTTTAGATGGTTATTCCGGAGTAGGTTCATTAACTCTACCGGCAGCTAAAATTGCCGCGACTGCTGTGGGAGTAGAAGAGGTAAAGGAGGCAGTAACAGTAGCCGGTATCAATGCTAAAAATAACGGTATAAACAATATAAAATTTTTTACTGGAAAAGTGGAAGAAAAACTTCCCTGGCTATTAAGAAAAGGTTATCGTTTTAATAAAATTGTCCTGGATCCTCCCCGGGAGGGAGTAAAAAAAGAGGTTTTAGAGGAGATAATAAAGCATGGCCCGGAGCGGATTGTTTATGTATCGTGTAATCCTGCAACCCAGGCCCGGGACTTAAAGATTTTGGCGGAAGCGGGTTATTATCCCGAGGAAATAACCCCGGTGGATATGTTTTCTCAGACAATGCATGTGGAGAGTGTTGCGTTATTAATCAAAATCGGATAAATTTTACCCTGGACCTGGTTCTTTAAAGCCTACTTTTAAAATTGTATGATTAAAAGGCAGATAACGAAGAGAGGTTTCCTGGTAAAAAGCTACCGGTTTCTCTAAAAAATTGTGTTTTTTATTAATAAGGTGTAAGCTTTTTAGTAATTGTTTTTTGTTTTTCTCTAACTCTTCTTGCCGGCAAAGGGCAAAAGATGTTAAAACTGCTGGAGCTGTGAGAAAGCCGAGATAACGAAGTTGCCGGGATGGAGCAAGCTGATAAAATCGGTATGGGTAAGAATCGGAAAAATAGCAACCGGAAAAGTTGAAAACAGGGATTGGACCTTGAACCTTTTCAGAATGACTATGTTTTATACCGGCAAATAAATGCTGTACTGAAGAGGTAGTGGCAAAACTAAAGGATGGAGATAATTCACTGACCTCTACAGCATTCTGCACTTGAAAAAGTCTAAAAGAAGGACCAACTTTAAAAAGAGCCAAAGCATAATTATAGCCAAACAAAACGGCAGCACCCCGGGCGATTTGCAACAAAGGAGCAAGCTCGTAAATTTTACCGCAAGCTTGCGGTAAAAAATCATCGGTTAAACAGACGGCTTCATTTTCAACCCAATAAATCCCGGGGGAGTATGGGGCAAAAAAATCCCTAAGTTGCTGAAGGTAAGGGGATAATGTAATTTTGAAAGCAGCAGCTATTAACAAAGCCTTTTCTCGCACGCGAAAGCCAAGGTGCGGGTAATTCTGGGATTTTAGAATTACCGCCTGGGTAAATTTTTTAAGTAGCCGATGAGCTTTGTTTTCTTTTTCCGGGTAAACCAGAGCAAAAGGCGATATGATGGAAACCACCTGAGCTTTTTTTATTTGTTCGTCGTTTTCTTTTAAGGCCCGGGCAAGTTTTTCCTGGGTTACTTGCAAAACCTCCACCAGTTTTTGAACTCCTTGGGGAAAAGAAAGAGTTGCGTTAAATTGTTCAGGGACAAGGCGTAGATGAGAAATTGGCTTAATACTATTTTCTTGCATCAAAGAAATTGGAGGAGTAAAGTAGATTTTATGTACGTCTCTTTTCGATAATCCTAATAGAGAAAGACAGCGCTGTAACTCATCTAAAAAACTTTTATGGTAAAATTTTCCTTCAAAAAGAAGATACCTGCCCGAACCAGCAATAAGAGTACCATATTGGCCGTTTAAAAAAATTCCCAGCACAACTTTCAAGAAAATACCTCCTTTTTGCGGTAGTAGCGTGGATACAACTTTTCTAAGGGCAGGTAAGTAGTGCGGTAGCCAAAACATTGTGGACCAACCACGTCTAAAGCTTTTCTAATTCTCAGCCGAAGCGGTGCCGGAAGTCCCAGGAGCGCCAGCCGTTGTCCTTCGTAAATTTCGTTGTTGTTTACCGGTTTAAGCTCATTTAAATCAATTGCAGAAATTAAGTCAGGAACGCTAGCAGCAACATTACCGTTTTTAAATGCGAGTAAGTTTTCGTATTGAAAGAGAAGTTGTAATTCTTCACCTTTTGGCGAAATCAATGTGGCAGCTTTCCATTTTGCCGATTCATAGGTCGAGATGTTTTTTACAGTACCCTGGAAAATTTCAACCACAGGACCGTAAAAAGAGTTAGAAGTTACTTCTAAAAGCAAGCCAAACAGCTCCCGGTAATTATCTGCCTGCAGAAAGCACTCTCCTATTTCCCGGGCAAAGGATAACGTCCCCGGAAGAAGGACTCTTCTTAAGATGGAACCGGGATAGGAAAAACCAGCAAAATAACCAACTCCACCTTGTTGGCCAATAATCTGGCGAGTATTAAGCTCTAAAAGAAAAGTATCTTGTTTATCAAGGAACGAATGCAAGTGATAATTGCCGTCAATTAATACCAAAGGAGCTGCAGCCAAGTTTTCAAGATGATAAGTAGTCATTTGTAACTCAGGAAAGGCCCGCCCCATACTGTCGCCATCAGCGATAGGTAAACCGGTTTGGAGCGCAGCCAAGAGTGGGTAAAAAATGTTAACCCCAGCTCCTTCAACAATGGAGATTCCTTTAAACTTGACCCCGGTGTATTTTTCCAGCTCTCCAATTATAATTCCCGCCTCCAACCCCGAAGGCAGATTTTCTTCACTTAATTCCGGTGAACCAAAGAGGCCGGTGCCACAAAAAAAATTGTTTTCCGGTAATTCCTCAAGCGTGAGTAGAGTAATAACACGGTTTTTAAGAGATTTTTGCAGTTCAGTTGCTAAAAGGTGACTTTTTCCGCCACCTCCCGAACCAAGAAAAATGCTGCCATACCAAAGGGGCTCAATCCAATCAACGGTAATTTCCTGCATATTTCCACCTACTTCAGACGGTATTTTTTAAGCCAACGATAGAGGGTTGCGAGGCTAACCCCCAGTTCCTTGGCAATTAACTTTTTGGACTGGGTAGAATGACCGTATTCCGCTAAAAGAATTTCTAACTGTTCTTTTAGTTGATCGTTCTGATTAAAAGGACGTCTGATTTTAACGGCTGGAAACTGAGATACACTGGTAAAAATACCGTTTTGCAGATACTTTGGTAGATAATGCGGAGTAATGACATCACCTTCGCAAAGGGAAACGGCGTAGGCAACTACGTTTTTCAGTTCTCGAACATTTCCCGGCCAGTTATAATCTTTAAGGAGTTGGATGGCTTCCGGATTAAAAATTTTAAAAGGTTTATCTTGCTCTAAACAAATATTTTTTAAATAAAAATCTAAAAGTAGAGGGATGTCGTCACGCCGCTCCCGGAGCGGCGGGATGTGAACGGGAAAAACATTTAACCTAAAGAAAAGGTCTTCTCGAAACTGTTTAGCATCAATTAATTCTTTTAAATTTTTATTAGTAGCTGCAATAATCCTTATATCAACTGGATAGGAAACGGTAGCACCAATTCTTTCCACCCGCCGTTCCTCCAAAACCCGGAGGAGTTTTGCCTGTAATTGGGTAGGCATATCGCCGATTTCGTCAAGAAAAATTGTTCCACCATTGGCGAGCTCAAATTTACCTGGCTTGCCCCCGCGACGGGCACCAGTAAAAGAACCGTCTTCATAGCCAAAAAGTTCGCTTTCCAGCAGGTTTTCGGGAATGGCAGCGCAGTTTATGGCAATAAAAGGCTGCTCCTTTCGAGGACTTAAGTAATGGATATAGCGGGCAAAGAGTTCTTTACCGGTACCACTTTCACCCTGGAGTAGTACCGTGTTATCAGTGACAGCGATTTGCCGAACAAGCTTTTTTATTTCTAAAAAACGGGGGTTTTTGCCCGGAATAGTAAAAAGAGATTCGTTTTGTAATAAGGATTCAGTTTCTTCCTGCCGGTTTGGTTCCGTTTTCCAGGCCAGCAAACCTGTCATCTTACCGTTTTTTGAAAAAACGCGGTAATAAAAGTTTCCCCCCTTAGTTTCTATAAAACCTTCGGGCTCACTTGTCCGACTTAACTTTTCCCAGAGGGCAGAGGTAGAAAATGGTTTAGGAGTACGACTTTGGCTTAAAATTACCTGCCCCTTATTGTTAAAAAGAAAAAAGTCTGTTTCTAAGTGGCTTGCCAAAAATTGCAATGCGTCTGTGGTTGAGGAATTGTCTAATTTTTGTTCAGCAGCATGTATGGTTTCCATGACTGTTAAAAGAAATTTAAGGAGCAAAGCAGTGGTTATGGTCAAGTTATTGGTTTTTTCTTTAGGCCAGGCAGTCCAAAAAACATCTTCTTGTAGTTTAAAGGCTAGTATCAAGCTGTAAGGGCAACCAGCGCCTTCCAGGCAGGTGGGGGTACAGGGCGGTGTCCAAATCTGATAACCTGTTTTTGGAGGCGAAATTAAAGAAAGGCATTTTTCTGGAAGTTCAATTACAAGACCAAAGGTTTCTTTAAGCGATTCAACAAAAGCTTTTCTCATAGATTTATCACCGTTAAAAAATGAGAAATATTAAGAATAAATAAGAAAATACAAGAAAACATAAGAAAAATACATCACATTTATATTTTATTATAAAAAAAGTCTTATGACAACTGGGTTTTCTCAGCATAAATTAAAGAATTTTAATTGAAAAATCCAGAAAAAAGTTGGCATAGAATTTGCTTATGTAAAAAAGGCAAGTCTACAAAATAAAAAGGGAGGATGGAAACATGGTAAAAGGCGATGATTACGCATTATCAAGAATTCCTATGGAAGAACGGCGTCCAATGTGGGAAGTGTTTATGATCCGTTTTGGAGCCGTGGTTACCCTATCGCAATTTATTTTGGGGGCAGCCCTCGGTTACGGGATGAGCCTGAAAGAAGCTTTGTTTGCGACCTTACTAGGTTCAGTACTTCTAGAAATTATTAGCTTTTTAAACGGTGTTGCGGGTGCTTGGGAAGGACTTTCAACTTCTCTTTTAACAAGATGGAGCGGTTTTGGTAGATTAGGCTCAAGCTTAATTGGGCTAATTGTTGGTATTTCGTGTATTGGCTGGTTTGGGATTCAAAATACCATATTTGCTGAGGGAATCAGTCAAGCCTTTGGAGGGGCAATAAATACTAAAATAATGTCGGTGATAACCGGTATTATCATAACATTACTGGTTGTGTACGGTTATAGAATGTTAAGTTATACCGCAAATATTGCAGTACCGGGCTTTTTGTTGGCAGTGGGTATTGCAACGTATCACTTATTAAGTAAGTATGACTTTAATGCTCTGTTAACCTCTTTACCCCCTGGTCCGCATTTAAATTTTGGTGTTGCAGTTACAATGGTTGCAGGAGGATTTATGGTTGGTGCGGTTGTTACTCCTGATTTATCGCGATATAACCGCAACGCTAAAGATGTTTTCTGGATGACCCTTTTAAGTATTTTTGCTGGTGAACTTTTAATAACTTTTATTGCTGTTTTAATGTCTCATGCAGTAAAAAGTTCCGATGTTATAACAATAATGTTAAATCTTGGAGGTTGGGTTTCTGCAGCCTTAGTAATATTTTCGACGATTAAGATTAATGACTTAAACTTATATGCTGCATCCTTAGGGATTGCAAATTTTCTTGATGCAGTTTTTGGTGTAAAAATTAGTAGAGCGCTTTTAACAATTATTATAGGGAGCTTAGGAACTTTGGGTTCGGTACTAGGCATCCTAGATAAATTTACCAATTTCTTGGTTATCCTTGGGATAGCAGTCCCACCGGTAGGTGGAATTATGGTTGTAGATTACTTTATATTGAAGAGATATAGAAAAGAACTTGAAGAAAGTCGAAAACTTGGTAGTTTACCAAGTGAGGTTGAGGATTGGAATCCAATTGCAATTATTAGTTTGGCTTTAGCATTTTCAGTAGGATATTTCTACAAAGGTGGCCTAAATCAAGCTTTAAATTCATTACTGGCAGGGATGATTTTCTATTTTGTGTTAATGAAAGTATATTTGGCAATTTCACCCACACAAAATGCAAAATTTCTTAAAAAAACAGAGGTTAGGGAGGGGTAATCATGGCAAAAATTGACGTGCAAATGGTGGAGGATATTGCAGTAGGGGCTGCTCTTCTTGGAACTGGTGGAGGGGGAGACCCCTATGTAGGCAAGCTTATGGCAATTCAAGCTTTACAAAAAAACGGTCCTGTAGAACTTATGGAGGTTGACGAGGTGCCTGATGATGCCTTGGTTGTTCCAGCGGCTATGATGGGAGCACCAACGGTTTTAGTGGAAAAAATACCATCAGGGAAAGAAATATTCAAAGCCTTTGACAGCCTGCAAAATTACCTGGGAAAAGAAATTTTCGCTGTTATTCCCATTGAAGCCGGTGGACTTAACTCCATGATTCCAATCACTGTAGCCGCAGAAAAAAAACTTCCCCTTGTAGACGTTGATGGAATGGGAAGAGCTTTTCCCGAACTACAAATGGTTACTTTCCATTTATATGGTGTTTCGGCCACCCCTATGGTTTTAGCCGATGAAAAAGGTAATTCCTTGCTTTTGAATACTATCAATAATTTCTGGACAGAAAACCTGGCAAGAAATGCTACGGTAGTTATGGGTGGGTCAGTAATGATAGCAATTTATCCAATGTATGGTAGAGATTTAAAGAAGGCTGGGATTCGAAACATCGTTAGTTACTCGGCGAAAATTGGCCGGGCAATCCGGGAAGCCCGTAAAAACGGTGATGATCCCATTGAAGCGCTGTTAAAAGCGACCGGTGGTTATACCCTTTTTAAAGGAAAAATTTCTGATGTACAGCGGCGTACTACTGGTGGTTTTGTCCGGGGAGAAGCTCATATCGATGGAATTGACCAGTATAAAGGGGAACTCATGACCATTGATTTTCAAAATGAGAATTTAATAGCCCGGCGCAACGGAAAAGTTGTAGCGACAGTACCGGATTTAATTTGTACTGTTGATGCCCATACAGCACTTCCGATAACTACCGAAGGTTTACGTTATGGTCAGCGCGTATTTATCTTAGGGATTCCCTGTGATAAAAAATGGCGGAGTGAAAAAGGGATAGAAACAGTTGGTCCGCGCTACTTTGGCTATGATGTGGATTATGTACCTGTAGAAGAACTAAATAAGGGTTAAAAGGGGGTAGGAGAAAGATGGAATATCGGCTTGGAATTGATGTTGGTGGAACCAATACCGATGCAGTTTTGGTAAATGAAATGATGGAACTTGTTGCAAGTATTAAAGTACCCACTACTAAAGATGTATCCACGGGGATTTTTGAAGCACTCCATCAGGTATTAGCTAAAAGTAATGTAGACCGCAAAAAAATAAAGTATGCCATGTTAGGAACAACCCATGCAACCAACGCCATTGTGGAGCGTAAAAGACTTTGCAAAACCGCAATTATCCGTATTGGACGCCCGGCTACAGAAGCAATTGCTCCCCTTGTAGCCTGGCCCAAGGATTTAGTTAAAGCGGTAGGAAACCATTATTACTTAATTGCCGGGGGCAATGAATTTGACGGCAGAGAAATAAGCCCCCTTGATGAAGATGAACTTAGGAAAATTGCTCAGGAAATTAAAGGTAAAGTTGAAAGTGTTGCGGTGGTCTCGGTTTTTTCACCGGTTAGTAGCAAACATGAATTACGGGCAAAAGAAATATTACAAGAAGTTCTGGGGGAAATACCCATATCTCTGTCTCATGAAATTGGCTCTATTGGCCTAATTGAACGGGAAAATGCTACAGTTTTAAATGCTGCTTTGGTGGAAGTTGCCCGGACTACTGCTAATGGTTTTAAGGAGGCTTTGGAACGGGAAGGAGTTACCGACGCTAAAGTATTTCTTTGTCAAAATGATGGAACTTTGATGTCAATTGATTATGCTATGCGTTATCCTATCTTAACAATTGCCTGTGGCCCAACAAACAGTATTCGCGGAGCTGCTTTTTTAAGCAATTTAGAAAATGCTATGGTACTGGATGTGGGCGGAACTACCAGTGACATTGGTATTATTTCGCAGGGATTTCCAAGAGAATCGTCAATTGCTGTAGAAATTGGTGGGGTACGGACGAACTTCAGGATGCCTGATTTAATTTCTATTGGGCTTGGTGGTGGAACTATTATCCGGGAGGAAAACGGTGAAGTTAAAGTAGGTCCTGATAGTGTAGGATACCGAATTACCCAAGAGGCTTTGGTCTTTGGGGGAAAAACTATTACTGCTACTGACATTGCTGTTCGTCTGGGATTAGCGGAAGTAGGTGACAAAGAAAAAGTAAAGGAATTACCTATAGAGTTTGCTGAGCGGGCATATGCCAAAATGCAGGAAATGATTGATGAAGCTATTGACAAGATAAAAACCAGTAAAGAACCGCAACCCCTGGTCTTGGTTGGTGGTGGGAGTATTATTGTGGGTGAGAAGATAAGCGGCGTAAGTCAAGTGATAAGGCCGCAAAACTTTGGGGTAGCGAATGCCTTAGGGGCTGCTATAGCTCAGGTTAGTGGTGAAGTGGACCGTATTTACTCCTTAAGCGAAATGACTAGAGAAGAAGCTTTAAAGGATGCAAAACAGCAGGCAACAAATGAAGCTATCAAGGCAGGAGCTAATCCTGAATCGGTAAATATTGTTTACGTGGAAGATATACCTCTTGCTTATCTTCCTGGAAATGCAGTAAGAATTAGAGTTAAAGCGGCGGGGGATTTAATTTAATTATTTTAAATAATTTTAAAAATCAGGGGGGGACATTTATGAAACTTAAGGTTATTATGCCTATTACCTCAAATGTATTTAATGAGGAAATTAAAGAGGAAGTTAAGCATTACGTGGGGTCTAATGACTCTTTAGATGTGGAGAATTTAAATTACGGTCCGGCATCAATTGAAAGTGAATTTGATGAGGCTATGGCTGTACCTGATATCTTAAACAAGGTAAAAAAAGCCCAGGCAGAAGGATTTGATGGGGTAGTTATTGATTGTTTCGGGGATCCGGGAGTAAATGCTGCCCGTGAACTTGTTGATATACCAGTTTGTGGCGGTTTTGAACCGGCTATGCAAATTGCTTTGGGGCTCGGTAAAAACATTGGCATTGTTACAGTTTTACCCAATGTAGTTTCCATGATACAGGATTTGATTTCCAAAATGGGAATTGAAAAACGGGTAAAGTCGATACGTTACGTAAACATTCCGGTATTGGACTTAGGGGATAAGCAAAAATTAGAAGATGAGCTTTTTAACCAAAGTTTAGAGGCAATTAAAAGCGATCATGTTCATGTAATCGTGCTAGGATGTACCGGCATGATGGGAATGGCGCATAACTTAATGCGGCGGTTAAAAGAGGCTGGTTATGATGTGCCGGTGGTAGATCCGGCTTTTGCTGCTGTGACTATGGTTAGAAGTTATGTGCAAATGGGATTAAAGCATAGTCGGTTGACTTACATGACGCCACCTGTAAAACCCTATTCCTGGTGGGGGAACTAAAAAAGATTTTGTTTTTCTTACTAAACCCTTTTAGGTAGAGAAACGGTAAGAAACCATGTAAAAATCTACTTAAAAGGGTTTTTTTATAGCTATGAGGAGCTAATTAAGGGAAATGATTTTAGAGGCTTTAGGCAAAGGGCGATTTCAGAAAAAAAGGTCTGCCTTAAAAAATTATTAGGGTTTATTTGGTTGGTGCTAAATTAAACCTTGAATTTTAATTTTTCTTTTCAGACAAAATAGCGAGGACACAAAATTTTTCGTTTTTTCATCTACTCCGCTATCCTTTTTGCTTTTTTTTCGTCTTAATTAGTGAATATGGTTGGCGCCGCCATATTGTGACAAAGTAAAAGAATTAACAGGAGGAGATCGGAGTGGCTAGAACTTTTAGCTTACAGGAACTACAAAAATATAATGGGTTAAAAGGTAATCCAGCTTATATTGCTTATAAAGGCAATGTATATGATGTTACAAAAATCTTTAAAAATGGAGAGCATGCGGGGGTTAAGGCTGGAACTGATATCACCGAAATTTTTAGTAAAAGCCCTCACGATGAAAACATTTTTGCTAATGTTCCGGTGGTTGGTGTTTAAGGTGAAGAGAGCAGTTTTATGAAAAAAATATTAAAGGTATCACCGCAAAGGGCGGATCTTATTTTACGGCTTGGTTTGGGGATTGTGTTTTTTGCTCATGGTGCTCAGAAATTGTTAGGTTGGTTTGGAGGCTATGGCTGGGCTGGAACCATAGGATTTTTCACAAAAACCCTGGGAATCCCGGCATTCCTGGCTGCAATTGCGATTTTAACTGAGTTTTTTGGCGGTATAGCTCTTATTTTTGGCTTATTTACTCGGCTGGCAGCTTTAGGATTAGCTATTACCATGCTGGTAGCTGCGCTGAAAGTTCATTTGGCTAATGGCTTCTTTCTAGATTTAAAAGGCCCTGCGGATGGGATTGAATATGTTTTTGTCCTGTTTATGCTGGCATTATATTTTGTCGTAAAAGGTGCCGGACAAATTTCTCTTGACTATCTTATTACCAAAAGGGAAAATTAAAGAAGCCCTTACTTTGGGCTTCTTTTCTCCTTTATAAAGAAGGGAGGGGTAAATATTGCATATAAAGGAAAATTCTTTTTGGCATGAATCCACTGAAAATACCCCCACTTTTGAAGAGGTGATTACGGAAAATGAAAACAAAATTATGAACTTACTTTACGGAATGACTGGAGATTATCACTTAGCCCAGGATTTGACCCAGGAAACATTTATTAAAGCCTTTAAATCGTGGCATAGTTTTAAAGGAAGAGCTGCAGTTTCAACATGGCTTTATCGAATTGCAGTAAACGTAGCCCTTGACTATCAACGTAAAAGGGCTGTTCGTTATGAACGAGTATCTGAAGAGATGGAAAGTTTAACGGTATCATTTAATAATTATGAACAGGATCCGGACAATGCTTGTCAGAAAAATGCTTTGAGAGACATTCTTTTTGCTTCAATAGCGAAGCTTCCTCCCCAGCAAAAGGAAGTATTTATTTTAAGGGAAATAAATGGCTGTTCGACAAAAGAAGTAGCTGCGATTTTAGATTGTTCTGAGGCTTTAGTCAAATGGCGCTTGCATAAAGCAAGGTCTGCCTTAAAAAAACTTTTGCAACAGGAACAATTTTATAAAAACGCTGGTAAGTTTAAGTTAAACGGTTTAGGGATTGAATAAAGTCTAATTTAAATTTATAATTTGGGGAAAAAGCCTGAAATTCCGCTAAGGATTTCAGGCTTTTAGTGTTATAATATTATGTGTTAAAAAAGAAGCACACTAAAAGGAGTGGAGACGATGGAATATAGAAAAATTGGCAAAAGTGGGATAGTTGTTAGCCGGCTTGGTTTTGGCGGGATTCCAATTCAAAGGGTGGATGTTCGTGAGGTACGGCCGGTTCTGGATGTTTTAAAAGATGGAGGCGTGAACTTTATTGATTCTGCCCGGGCGTATACGGTAAGTGAAAGTTTCATTGGGGAGGCGCTAAAACATGACCGCAAAGACTGGGTAGTGGCGACGAAATCAATGGCCAGGAGTTACTCTGACATGGCCCGGGATATTGATATTTCGCTTGCTGAACTTCAAACCGATTATATTGATATTTATCAGCTTCATAATATAAAAACCGAGGAAGAGATGGACAAGGTTCTAGCACCCGGTGGGGCTTTGGAAGCTTTGGTGGAAGCCAAAAAAGCGGGGAAGATTCGGGCTATAGGTATTACTACCCACAATAAAGATTTATTAAAAAAACTTTTAGCGGCTTATGAGTTTGAAACGATGATGTTACCGTTAAATTTAGTGGAAACTGATAAAGAAGATGCTTTTATTAATGCGAAAGATTTAGGAGTTGGTACCATTGCTATGAAGCCCTTAGCGGGGGGCTTTTTTGGGGAAAGTCAGGAGTTTCCGGCAGATGTGGCTCTTTATTATTTAAAAAACTTTTCTGCAGCAGATGTGGTTTTGGTTGGAATGGCGGAAGTGAACGAAGCTCGACAAAACCTTGAAATATTTAATTCGGAAGTAGATTTAGCCGCGAAGGTGGAAGCTTTAAAAGAAAAAGCTTCTTTTGCTGCCCGGGAGTTTTGTCGCCGCTGTGGTTATTGCCAGCCCTGCCCGGTGGGGATTGGCATTCCTACAATTTTTGTGTTAGAAACTTATTACGACCGCTATGGCCTTCCTGGCTGGGCAAAGGAACGATACAAAAACCTTGCAGTTAAAGCGGATGCCTGTCAGGAATGTGGCCTTTGCGAAAGCCGTTGTCCCTATGGCATTCCCATAAGAAGGAAGCTTAAAGAAGTTCACCGGAAGCTTGGCGTAGAGTAAGTAAAGCTTCTTTAAAATCTCCGGCTAGTGGGCAAGTCAAATTAATGGTTTCTTCAAATACCGGGTGGAAAAAGGAAAGGCGGTACAGGTGCAGAGCCTGTCGACTTAAAAGATTTAATTTTCCTCCGTATAAATCATCTCCAGCCAGCGGATGGCCTATGGCGGCAAAATGAGCCCGAATTTGGTGAGTTCTTCCGGTTAATATTTCTACCAGCAAAAGTGTATGTGAAGGAAAAAGCTTTAAAACCTGAAATTTTGTTAAGGCAGGTTTGCCGGAAACGGAGGCTTTTCGTTTTATGAAACTGTTTGGCTCTAAACCAAGCGGCAAGTCTATTATCCCTTTTTGTTGTACAATTTGCCCTTCGGCCAGGGCAAGGTAGGATTTTTTAATATTTCCCAGTTTTAAGTGGAAATTTAACATTTCTGCGATTAAACTGTACTTGGCGATTAGCATTGGCCCCGAAGTGTTTCGATCAAGACGGTAAATAGGATAAAAACCCTCAAAGCTTTCACTGTGTTGTTTATAATGTGAAAGTATGGCTTCCCTTACCGAAGGCGCTGGGTGGTATTTAACTGGATGAGCAAGGATGCCAGCGGGTTTATTGATAATTATCAGGTATTCGTCTTCGTATAAAAAATCTCCTTTATGCAATGATTCGATGCTAGTTTCGGTATATTTTTCTGCGGGAAGGGCGGGAAGTTTTATTACAATTTGCCCCTGGTTTTCAATCGGTTGGCTTAGAACTACCGGTTGATTATTTAGATAAACCGCCTGGTGATTTTTTAATTTCCTTAACTGTCTTTTACTTAAGCCGTAACTTTTTAATAAGTGTAAAACTGTTTTTCCTATAAATTCTGGTTTTATAGCAAGGCGTAGTTCCAAAACTATCCCTCTTTTTTGTTTTTTATTTTTATTTTTTATAGAGTAAAAATAAATGTCAAGCTTGAAATTAAAAGAGCAGTTGTTGTAGAATAAATTAAGCTTTAAATTTACATACTATGTTTGAATTTGCAGAAAGGGGTGTACATTATGAAAGTATCAGTGGACCAAGATCTTTGCGTAAGCTGCGGTTTTTGTGTGGACAACTGTCCGGAAGTGTTTTCCTGGAACGATGAAGGAAAATCCCAGGCTATTGCCGGGGATGTACCGGAAGATTTGGAGGAAGCTACCCGGGAATGCATTGAAGGTTGTCCCACCGAGGCAATAAAAGAATTATAATAGCAAAACGATAAAGCCACCCCCAAGGGGTGGTTTTTTATTTTTTTGTTTTTTGGTAAGATATAAAAGAGAATACGGGGGTGAGGGTTTTGAAAATAATTGTTTGTGACCGGTGTAAAACCACCCATACCGAAGGGCTTGTTTGTAAACACTGTGATACCGCTTACTGTTACGACTGTTTGGACTTGTTTCCCAATGGTATCAAATTTTGCAAAACCTGTGGAGAATTTATCTGTGACGAATGCTATGAAGGAATGGTTGAATGTGACCGAGAAAAAAGTCGCTAAAATAGTTTTGGAACTAAAAAAACTTTTTCCCGAGGCAAGAACCGAATTAAATTTCTCTACTATATTTCAGTTAGTAATTGCTGTGGTGTTGTCAGCTCAAAGTACTGACCGTCAGGTAAATAAGGTCACGGAAAAGCTTTTTTTATTAGTAAAAGAGCCAAAGGATTTGTTAGATTTGGGGGAAGAAGAGCTATCCCGGCAAATCCGTTCTTTGGGATTATACCGAAGTAAAGCCAAAAATTTAATTAAGCTTGCCAAAATCCTGGAAACGGAGTACCAGGGTCAAGTACCCGATAGCTTTTCTGATTTAATTAAACTTCCGGGGATTGGGCCAAAGACTGCCGAGGTGATACTGGGGGTAGGGTTTAATAAGCCTTCCTTTCCGGTGGATACCCATGTATTTCGGGTAGCCCGGCGTCTTGGTTTATCTAAAGCCAAGACTCCTACTGGCGTATCTTTAGATTTAAAAAAGATTTTTCCCCATCGATACTGGCTTGATTTACATCATCGCTTTATTTTTTTTGGAAGAAAAATATGCAAAGCAAAAAAACCAAATTGCGCTATCTGTCCCTTTATGGAATTCTGCCACAAGGAGGAGCTAAATGTTTAACATTGTACTAGTGGAGCCGGAAATTCCTTATAACACCGGAAATATAGCTCGTACCTGTGCTGCCACCGGTTCAACCCTTCATTTAGTGAAACCCTTGGGTTTTTCAACCGAGGATAAATACTTAAAAAGAGCGGGCCTTGACTACTGGGATAAGGTAAAGGTTATTTATCACGAAAACTTTCAGGAACTAAAAGAAAAGTATCCAGAGGGCCGCTTTTTTTACCTTTCTACCAAGGGTCAGCGTTATTACCATGAGGTAACTTATAAGCCTGGCGATTTTTTGGTGTTTGGTAAGGAGACCCGGGGACTGCCTCAGGAGCTTTTAGAAGCCAATAAAGAATTTACTTTCCGAATACCAATGTTACCGCAAATACGGTCGTTAAATTTATCGAATACCGTGGCCATAGTGGTTTACGAAGCTCTACGTCAAATACAATTTCCAGACTTTATCTAAGGTGATTTTGATGTCTAAGAATGCAAAAATGCCCCTTGGGGTTGTGTTAGGATTAATCTTTATGGTGCTGGCCTCCTGGTTCACTTTAAATATCCTTCATTTTAAGAATTTAAATAGTTCTGGAGGTTTTTCCAGCCTTCCAAGACCAATAGGTCGTGAACCGGTACTGGTAACCACTATTGGTCAGGGGATTGATGGACTTTTGGTGAGTGAGTATTTCCGTGATTTGCATGCTTTTACCGCTTTTCGGCAAAAGGCCGAAGCAGAAGATTTGCGCGATATGCGTACTTTTGTTTTGGTAATTGGTACAGAATTTGAAACTAATCAAAAGTTAGATAAGCAATTTCAAGAAGAATTAGCCCGTGAACAAAGGTTAATTACTAAAGCCAAAAAGCTTAATATTCCGGTGGTTTTAGTTTGTCTTCGAAATTATCCCAATTTAAACCGTTACGATAGAGCATTGTTTTCCCGGGCCCTTTTAGAAAGTGACTATGTGCTTTTAGTTGGAAACTGTGCTCTGGATAAGCTTGTTTCTGGATACAATGGTTATTATACCCGGGTTTTACGTTTGCAAGATTTAAAAGTTCCATTAAATAGTATCTTAAGGTAAAACGGTGGTAAAATGCCCAAAAAATTTTTCCAAATTTTATTTTTGGCAATTTTAATCTTGTTAGCTTTTCTTTTACCGTATAAAGCAACTGAGATAGCGCGGGTAATTGACCGTTTTATTATAGCTAGTATTTGGGAAGGACAAAGCTCAAAAGTATTTCAAGCAGTATTAATAGGTACTGGATATTACCTGGTGCGGGACTTAGGAGCTTTAATTTTTATCTTTTATTTTTTTGAATCATCTAAAAAGCTAAAACCTTTTTACAGGGCTTTTTTGCCGTTTTTGCTCTTAATTTTATTTTATGCATATTTATACTTTAAATTTCAAATTGGAGATTATGTTTTTGGTATTTTGGTTGGGATCGTATTGTATTTGTTATTTACTGGTCTAACTATCCCAGAAAATATTTTTTGGAGTAAAAGTTTTTTGGTATTACAAGTACTTTTGGCGTTTTCCTGGTTGAAATTTTCTCCGTTTATCAATAATTTTTTTTATAGCTTTGGAACTCCAGCGGAGGAAGTATGTTTAGTTGCTCAGTTTTATGGTGCGGATATTGCTTTAAACTGGATTGCGATAATTATGTTTACCATAATTATGATGACTGCTTTAATTTCAACCCTTCTCATTTCTATTTATTCCAACCAAATCGAGATCATGTCCCGACAAAAAGAACATGAATTGGAGGTTGAAAGATACCGGCTTCAAGTTCAAGAGGCCAGGGTTTTTCAAGAGCTTCACAGCTTAGTTCATGATTTAAAAACCCCATTAATGACAATTCAAGGTTTAAATTCATTAATTGGCTTGATGGTAGATACTCCCAAACTTAAAGAATATGTTCAAAAAATTGAACAAGCGGTGGAAAACGTCAATAAAATGGTGTCGGAAATTCTTTATGATGATGTAAGGAAAGTTATTACGGTAGAAGACTTAATAAATTACGTTCGGGCCCATGTTTTTCCAAAATACACCGGGCAGGGAATTTTTTTTGAGCTTTTAGACCAGGAGGAAAAGCTAGTAGTAAATCATATAAGAGTGGCCCGTTCTTTAATAAATGTTATTGAAAATGCCTTTGCCGCAACTGCCGGTAAACCTGACGGGAAGGTTACTATAAAAACCTACCGCCAGGGAAATTATATTTGCTTTGAAATTGCCGATAATGGAGTTGGTATACCTTTGGATATGCAGGAGGAAATTTGGACCTGGGGTTTTAGTCAAAAGGAAAAGAAATCAGGTTTAGGTCTGCCTTTTGTAAAAAGGGTAGTGGAGAACCATAATGGCTATATTGATCTGCAATCGGAAGTAAATCGCGGAACGACTGTAAGAATATTCTTGCCACTGGAGGGATATGGTGAAAATACTAATCATTGATGATGATGAAGGGATTCGGTATACTGTAGGGGAAATCGTGTCCTTTATGGGGTGGGAAGCAATCAAGGCGGAAAACGGGGCTGTTGGCGTGGAGAAGTTTGTCCGGGAGAAGCCAGATATAGTGCTGGTAGACTATCATATGCCAGCGTTAGATGGATTAGAAACGGTGGAAAGAATTCGCGAAATCGACCGTGTTGTTCCTATAATCGTTTTAACGGTGGATGAACGCCAGCAAATTGCCGATAAATTTTTAACGGCTGGGGCTTCTGACTTTGCTTTAAAGCCAATAAAAGCACCAGATTTGATTGCTAGACTCAAGGTTCATGCCCGGATGCTGGAAATAGATCGCTCTTCAAAGAAAAAAGAGCAAGATATATTTTTGGCTAAGGGGATTAATAAAAAAACCTTTGATTTAATTGTAGAATATCTTGAACGGCAAATTGAGCCCCAGACCATTGAAGAGATAACTGAAGGAGTAGGGCTTGCTTACCAAACAGTCCACCGTTACTTACTTTATATGGTAAATGAGGGGATTGTCAGTATTGAATGCGACTACGGTCGAATTGGACGCCCGAAGAATAAATATAAGTATTTACCCCGCCTTTAACCGGGAACTGGTAAAAAGATAGTAGACAGATAAAAGTCTACTATCTTTTTATTTTGTATAATAGAGAACAAAGGAGATGATGAGTATGCCATCAG